>DATKWZ010000048.1 GCA_035529315.1 Anaerolineae bacterium | reverse complement strand
TGACTTGTGCCAAGGACAGGCACAAAGGATATATAACTTACTGAACTCATACGTGGTTTCAAACAGTGTATTAATGTTTGTGATTGGTGCCGTTGTCGAAGCTTAAGGTATAATATTTCGCTTTAAAAATTTATTTTGGCCCTTAGCGTTTAAAGGTTTTAATAAATAAAAAGGGTGCGAAACTTGAGTTATTTACCTATATGAAGATTTGTGAAAAAGCTATTAGCCATTAGCTGTTTGATTAAAGCTGAATGTGATTCCTGCTCTTATGATCTTTTCCATGCATTTGCCTTGGGCATTGGAGATACCCTGGGGGGCGGGCTATAGGAACATTTTGGTTCCGGTTTATCCGGGTTAGGTGTTAGCCTATTTGTTTTGCGGGTATATTTTCTCATTCGACCAGCGAGTCAAAAAATCAAGGACATTTTCAGGTTTTTCTATAATCTCGAGCGCTTTTGCCACTTGAGCAATGATTTCACTGGCGGTTGCCATATCCTTAATCATAGTCCATTTCCTGGCATTCACATTTACCTTCGTAACCTTCGCTGTGACCTGTTCAAGGTCGATTATTATATCGAGTTCATCTGTAGCAGCCTTTATTCTTTTCCCCTTTTCGGTCGTGCTGTCATCAACCACCTTTATGCCCATCCCCTTTAAGGCAAACATTGTTGCCTTATCTGTCTGATCCACAGGAAAGGTAAAAGTTTTGGACGCCACATTAGATTGCGAATAATGTACAGCGAAACCCATACCCGAAAGAGCTGGGAGGGCTACTGTAGCGCAACCGGTTGTGAAAAGTAAAAGGAGGATGACCAGGTAACCTTTAAAGCGTTTCATTGTTTACCTCCTCTATTGCGGACATAGTCCCGTCTTACAGGACTGAACCTTAAGATAGTAATACATAACAAACAAAGCACGCATACAAAGTATTACTATATAAACTGTGTCAGGCATGGGTACTCCTTATTGTAAAATCGCTCCGGGAAAAATCATTTCCTGACAATCTAGTTACGCAAATCTCGTGCCCACATAAATCATCTTCTGGTTTAATTAGGAACAAAAGCTTTTAAAAAAAGGGGGTTAGCAAATGTATATTTTCTATTTTTTCAATTTCGCTTCCCCGGTATAGCGGCTGTTTCCAAACCAAAGTGTATCCTTTCGTGCGCCTAAATATGTATGAAAAAGTATAATATTGGCATCTCGCGGGGGTTGTTGTATAGTCTTTTTACTGTTTGTGTTTTACTATTTATCTTGATTTAACAGATAGGGTAAATCATAATAAATTTATATGAAAAACCTGCAACTGTTGTATCTACCCGTTGACTTGGGAAGAAAAAAAACGAAAGATTTTTTATTTGGTTCCGGCTCGTCCGGGTTAGGCAATGCATGAATAAAGAACTTTTAAATTCTGATATTTCAATAGATCGTTTTAAAGAAATATCTACATGGGTCTCATCTGTGAATAACCTGGATCAGCTGCTTGAGCTTATAGTAGCAACGGCTACCCAGATGATGAACGCTAAGGCCAGTTCCCTTCTGCTCCTGGATCAGAAAACCAAAAAACTTTATTTTAAGGTGGCAACAGGCGAGAAAAAGGATGATGTCAAAAATTTTGAAATCGAGATGGGACAGGGGATAGCCGGCTATGTAGCAGAAAAAGGGGAACCCCTTCTCGTTCCTGATGTCAGCAAGGATCCCCGTTGGCACAAAGAAATCAGCGAGTCCATAGGCTTTAAGACTCGTTCAATAGCTTGCGTGCCGATGAAGATAAAGGGTGAAACAATAGGAGTTGTCGAAATTATTGATAAAATAGACGGGGGTCGATTTCGCGAAGGGGATATTAAAATATTGGCCGTGTTTGCCGAACTGGCCGCGCTGGCTATCGGCAATGCCAGAAAAATTGAGCTTGTTACAAGAGAGGTCAGCGATCTTAAAAAACAACTCGCTGTCAAGTACCAGATGGTGGGGGATAGCAAGGCCTTAAGGCAGGTCATCTCCGATGCTCATAAGATCGCAAACTCAACAATAAGCACTCTTGTTTTGGGAGAGAGCGGAACCGGAAAAGAATTGCTGGCAAGGTTAATCCATTGGGCCGGCCCCAGAAAGAATAAGCCCATGATTCTTCTGAATTGTGCTGCCTTGCCGGAAACCCTGTTGGAAGATGAACTGTTCGGTCACGAAAAAGGGGCTTATACAGGGGCTATAGGCCAGAAGATCGGAAAATTTGAACTTGCAGATAGCGGCACCATCTTTCTGGACGAGATAGGAGAGATGAGCCCTGTGATGCAGGCAAAACTCCTTCAGGTATTGCAAGAAGGAGTATTTTATCGAGTTGGGGGCAATAAATCAATCTTCGTCGATGTAAGGGTCGTCTCAGCCACAAACAGAAACATTGTTGAGGCGGTCTCTGCGGGCCTGTTTCGAGAAGATTTATATTATCGCCTTAATGGTGTTCAGATTCACATGCCCTCCCTGAGAGCTAGAAAAGAGGATATTCCCCTGCTTGCCCAATATTTTCTCGATATCTTCAAACAGGAAAGGGGGTTGCCGTATTTAACAATTTCGGAAAAATCAATGGCGAATATGATGGAATATGACTGGCCGGGGAATGTTAGAGAATTGAGAAACGCCATAGAGCGGGCAGTGGTTATGGGAAACGGCAAGGAGATTTTGCCGGAAGATTTACCGATTCTTTCCTCAAGGCTAATGGACTCTGGTATGCGTGTGGGATTAACGCTGGAAGAGGCTGTTAACAACTTTAAGAAAGAGTTTATTGCCTTGAACCTCAGACATACTAAAGGGAACAGAAGCGAAGCTGCAAAAGCTATTGGTATACAAAGAACGTATCTGTCCCGACTTATTTCAAAATATAATCTCCAGAAAGTCAGACAAAAGGGCTCCTGAACCATCAATAAAGTAAAAGACCACGCAGATATCTTCACCACGGAAGTTTAGATGGGAAACCTGGAATCTTCGACCGTAAGGAAGTTGGCCATTTTTAGATTCGCTCGCTATTGCGGTTCAATGCGTTCCGGATGCCGAATCAGGCCTGCCCCGTACCGGATACGGGGTCCGGCATGACGATTTCGAGACTTTTTACGAGTTTGTCAATTTTTGCAGTAATCCTTTTAAGTTATTGGGGAAAAGTGCCGATAATAATAAGAACAAGAATGTTTTTAAAAGGAAAAAGCAAATGCCACGGATTCCAGCTTCAAACATAGCCGTATCTTCCATCTTGGCTCTTGAAAAAAAACTTGATGTAACGGCCAATAATATCGCAAATGTAAACACGGATGAGTTCAAGAAGAGCCGGGCTATTTTTCAGACAGGAGATTCAACCGGTGTTTCTGTAACTATAACCAAGATAGATACACCCGGCACAATTCAGCCCAATGGGTTGGAATCCTCCAATGTGTTTCTTGAGGAAGAATTCGTCAACCTTATTACCACGCAACACTCCAATACAGCTAATGTTCAGGTTATAAAGACCGAAGCTGAGATGCAAGAGCATTTACTCGACGTTTTCGCTTGAAATGAAATCGCCTGCCATCGGCCAGGGCTGATGGTTAAAAGCTTTTCAATCCAGCCAATTATTGCTTATAGCCGATTTGCCTCAGCAATTCTTTTCGTGCACGGATATCATCTTCTGTTTCTATGCCTTTTGAGCTAAACCCATCAATAACACCGAGTATTCCCCGCCCAAGTTCCGTTTCTGCAATAATTACCTCGACCGGATTGGCGGTTGCGCAAAAGATTCGACAGACTTCCGTGACATTTTTAATCGAATTCAAAACATTTACAGGAAATAGATTTTTCATGAAAAGGATAAAACTGTGACCGGCTGAAAGGTTGTATGCATTCTTCTTTGCCAGTTCGATAAGTTCATCATCTGTGCCTGCATAACGCACAAGACATAACTCAGAGGCTTCACAGAATGCCAGACCGAATTTTGCCATGGGAACAGCATTGACCATGGCCTCATATATATCCTCAACAGTTTTTATAAAATGAGA
>DATKWZ010000047.1 GCA_035529315.1 Anaerolineae bacterium | reverse complement strand
TCCTCCTGCTTCCACTAATGCGTCGATCAAAATTTGACACCAAGCCCTACAGTTGAAATTAGACCGGAATCTCCCTCGCTTTTGCAGTTTAAGACTTAACGAGTTTGCGACATTTGGGCAGTTTGGAAAGTATATCCTTTCTTATTTTTGGAAATGGTTCGCTCGGATACGCAAAAACGAACCCCTGTCCCAAAGCTATGCCCATATCCAACAATGTTCTTAACTCAGCTTTGGTTTCAATTCCCTCAGCTATCACACCTACGCCTGTTTCATGGCCAAATCTGTTTAAGGCCTTTACCAGTTGCTGTTTTACATTGTCCGTGTCTATGCCGCGAATAAGGGACATATCAATTTTCAAGAAATCCGGTTTTAACTCAATTATGGATTGCAGAGTCGCATAACCCGCCCCTGCATCATCGATCGCTATTTTAAAACCTAAAGCTCTAAAGTATTCAAGGACACTTCTAAAGGCTGAAAAATCGATTATGGCCGATCGTTCTGTAATTTCCAGAACGATTTGATCCGGGGTTAACTTTGAATCAAGCAAGAGGGTAGAGGCTGCTATTTGTCTTAAGTCCGGATCATTTACCGAGCTCGGCTCAACATTCAAAAAAAGCATGCGTCCCGGAGCAATATCACACGCTGCAGCTAAGGCTTTTTTTCTACAGAGTCGGTCAAGTTCGATGATCAGGTCGCTTTTATAGGCCATCTTGAACAGTTTATCGGGCCTTTCAAATTCCCCTTGGCCCGTTCCCCTGCTTAAGGCTTCATATCCAATGATCTTATAGTCCGGAAGCCTTACTATGGGGTGAAAAAGGGTATGGACTTCTTCCTCTTTGATTACCTTTTTAAGTGCGTCAAGCCTTTTTTTAGCATCTTTGTCTTTTTCAGATGCCGAATCTTGAAGGGCCTCCTCCAGGACTGTGTAAATTTGACGCTCGAAGCGGATTTCTTTATCGTAATTCAGGATCGCACTTCCAACGTAGCAACCAAATTTTTTAAACAATGCATAATCAAGGGAGTCGCGAATGGCATCGGTAATTTTAGAATTTATCCTCTTTTTAATCTTTAGGAGGTCTTCTTCTCTAAGTTCGGATTGCTTGCGAGGCGGCGAAAGGAGGATGGCAAAAGTGTTGCCGCTTATCATAAGCTGTGATATAACATCAGCGCCTCTAAGCGCTCCTCCGATTAGTGAATTAAGGATATCAGCTACCATTGCCATTACCTTGTCGAAAATTTTAAAGCCATAAATCTCCTCAATTCTGCTGTACTTCACCACATCTATGCAGAGCAGGCCCACTTTGTTGTTGCTTTGCAGTATTTTTTCAATATCCTTTAAAAGGAGAGGAATAGTTGGAAGACCTGTAACCCTGTCGTAGAGTAATTCCTCCAAATTCTTTTTTTCTTTTACGAGCTTGTTTAACTCAATCCATGATTTTAAAGTTGTAGAATCTTCTTTTTTCAATACCGCCTCCTTTTTTGGGATGAGGCCTAAAAATGTTAACAGTTAATTAAGCCGCTTTCTTTCATCTCAATACATTCACACTTCTCAGGCGAACAATAATGCATATACCGCTCAAATCGGCCACCCAATCGGAGCGAAGCAACGCCGGTTTTTTTACTAAAGGTAATGTCTTTTTGCTCTTGCCATCCTCTTATATGCTTTTCCCCTTAAAAAGGTGTTTTACATCACAAAAACACCCTTATTAAGGCCTTATATGACGCTACATTTAAATGATTTGTCCACAATATCAATAGGTTCTCATGGCCCGACTCCCATGAATACAATTAAGCGAATATACAAGTCAATTTAATTTGTTATCTTTTCGATAAGTTACCTTATTAATTGCCACGAAAAACATGAAGAATTTTTCTTTATCTTCGCGTCCTTCGTGTTCTTGGTGGTAAAAAATATCGCTGTAAGTGCCTCTGAGTTTCCTTAACTCATCTTAAACTTATTTTATCCTTTACAGGCCGCTGCCGCAATCATTGCCTGGCCGAGAGAAATCCCCCCGTCATTAGCCGGGACAAGGCTGTGTGTTATAACCTGAAAACCTCTTTGCTTAAGCCCTTTTATTAAACCTGATAAAAGTATCGAGTTCTGAAATACCCCGCCACTTAACGCAACACGATTCAAACCGTTTTCCTTTCTTATAACTTCACACAGTTCTGAAAACAAGGCAATAATGGTATTATGAAATTTGCCGCTTATTGTTGAGGGACTTATTCCCCTTTCCATGTCATTAACTATTCCGGATATTATGGGCTGAAGGAAAATCCTGTGAATCTCCCCTGATGCCCATTCAAAGCTATAGATCCCTTTTGCCTTTTTATCAGCCAGCATTTCAAGTTCCATAGCAGCCTGGCCTTCAAAAAAAACAGTATTTCTGATGCCGACAATTGCTGCTACTCCGTCAAAAAAACGCCCAAGGCTTGAAGTAATGGGAGAATTTATCCTTTTTGAAATCATCTCAACAATAAATTTTACCTTGCTGTCATCAAGTTGCCCAAACAAAGGAAGATTATGACAGGCAAAATCTTTTCCAAAAGCATCGTAAAGATAACTTACGGCCATACGCCACGGCTCTTTTATCGCTGCCCCGCCTCCGGGCATTGGAACGTATGACAGGTGCGCCGCCCTTCTGAATTCATTATCTTCGACAACGAGTATCTCCCCCCCCCATATATTGCCGTCGGTTCCATAACCTGTGCCGTCAAAGGAAAGCCCTATTACCGGACCATCCAGCCGGTTTTCCGCCATGCAGCTGACTATATGTGCGTGGTGATGTTGAACAGGAACCTTTTCAACATCCTCCTGTTCAAGCGCGTATATTGTGCTCAAATAATCAGGATGAAGATCATGGGCAATAATCTTGGGATTAATATCAAGTATCTGTTTCATGTGATTAATGGTTAATTGAAAAAACTCATATGTTGCCTGATTCTCAAGATCCCCGATATGCTGGCTTATAAAGGCATTATCCCCTTTTGTAAGGCAAACAGTACTTTTTAACCCCCCACCGCAGGCAAGTATCTGGCCAACCTTTTTCTTCAAAAAAACAGGAACAGGAATATATCCCCTTGATCGACGCATAAACCTGGTCTGGCCGGCCGTATGTTTTACTATTGAATCATCGCTTCTCAGGTATATGTCTCTATTATGTACGAGGAAATAATCCGCGATTTCTAAAAGCCGCTTAAAAGCATCTTCATTATCAATACAAATCGGCTCTTCGCTCATATTCCCGCTGGTCATAACCAGAGCAGTAAAATCGTGGCTTAATAAAAGGTAATGAAGAGGTGTATAAGGAAGCATCACTCCAAAATATCTGTTTCCCGGTGAAACATTTTTTGCCGGTGAAACGTTTTTTGTTGATAGAGGATTGGGCCTCTTTTTTTTAAGGATGACAATAGGGCGATGTGACGATTTAAGAAGAGCCTTCTCCTTAGCTTGCACATGTGCATATTCGCGGATATGTTCAATATCGCATGACATTATTGCAAGCGGCTTTTCCTCGCGATGTTTTCTGCTTCTGAGCGTGCCGACAGCATCATTGTTTGCGGCATCAACTGCAAGATGGAATCCTCCCAGGCCTTTTATCGCAACAACATAACCCTGCTTTAAAAGCTGTGCGGCTTTCTCAATCGGATTTTGAGAAATTATTTTTTTTCTTTTATTATCAAAAAGATCGACATGAGGTCCGCACTTTTCACAGGCATTTGGCTGTGCGTGAAATCTTCTGTTGCCTGGATCATCATATTCAGCCTCACACATTTTGCACATTTTAAAATGTTTCATCGATGTTTTTGGACGGTCATAGGGAATATCTGAAATAATGGTATATCTGGGACCGCAGTTTGTACAGTTTATGAATGGATAGTGGAAACGACGATCCTCCGGGTCGAACAGCTCTGTGAGGCAGTCGTCGCAAATAGACACATCAGGCGAAATAAGGGTTGAGCAGGCTGACCGGCCGATGCTCTTCGCAATGGAAAATTCCTTGAAACCTTTAACAGGTTCAGGATGAATCAAAGTATCTGTGATATGGGATAGAGGCGGGCTTTTTTCAGTAAGATCGCGGCAAAATGATTCAATATTATCTTTAGTGCCTTCTATATGTATAACCACACCGGATGAGGTGTTTGCGACATTACCTTTTATTTCATATTGGCTTGCCAGTTGATAAACAAATGGCCGAAAACCAACGCCCTGTACTATTCCGTTAATATTAAGTCTGTTAGCAATATAATTGTATGTCATGACATTCTTATAGTCCATAGAACCTGCTGCGCAAAAGAATATAAGGCATTTCCTGCTTATAATTCCATGGAGCTGTTAAGCGTCTCCGTAGCCCTGGCAAGCAGATCCAACCCTGTTTTATCAGTTTCACACACAAGTCCGACCAGGCTAAGGGTGATCTTCAGGCGGACTTCATTTGTCTCAAAAAGCCTCTTCTTTAATAGATCCTGCAAGCGATTAGAGACTGCCCGGGCCTTTTGAATTGGGATTTGAGGCATAAGCATGACAAATGTCCGGGAATCAAGCCGGCCCAGTGTATCGCCATTTCGTACTTGGCCGGAGAGGATTTTACCAATGAAATAAAAGACCTGCCTTTTGGCATTGTAGACCGAATCGTAGTTCGTCATATCAAATTCGACCCTCATGAGATAAAGTGAGAGGTCGCCACCGTATCGTCGTACTCGTTGGGTTTCCATCTCCAGTATTGCCAGAAATCCATTTTTGTGATAGAAGCCTGTCAGGTCGTCCAGAAGAGTTTCCTCTAAAAGGGAGTAATTTGCTCTTTCCAATCGGTCGCAAAGGATAGCCAAAAAATTTAAGAAAAATTTATTGGCGGTGGGTGGATATAACCATTGCAGCCTGTGGATCATCTTCCAATTGATCTGCAAAAGCTCCACCGGTTCGGTTGCAATCACCGTGCTCGATCGCCGGATAGAGCGGAGAAATCCCTTTTCACCTACTACATCACCGACTCTTATGCGGTTGACCACTTTCTGCATGCTAAGTTTGCGTTCTTGATGTTCATTAATTAAAGGAATAATCTCATTCATTGCGCCGGAAATGACCGCATACATGGAATCGCTGGAATCTCCTTTATAAAACAGCACCTCTCCGGAGTCGATCTTTTTAATAGCTCCGGCCATAAATACATAATGAACCTGTGTAGGAGACATACCTTTGAAAAGCGAAATTCCATGATGGGGATCCTTTCCGAGTTTCAATCGTACCAGATCCCACAAAGTCACCAGGTTTACGTGCAGCATTAAAGAAGGGAGAAGGATCATATCTCCAACCAGGGCCGAAATCATGGTGATCATCATCATGACGCCAAAAATCGAGGTGGGCTTGAAGCTTGAATAAGCGAGGATGGAAAAACCCACGCTAATGGCAAGTGTGGTGAAAATAATCGGCCGCCCCATCTGTTTTAGTGTTTCTTTGAGCGCTCGTTTTTTATCCAAATCCTTTTTAAACTCTCGGTTGTAACGAACAAGATAGTGAATCGTGTCGTCCACCGCTAATCCTATGGCAATACTGGCTATAAGGCTGGTTGCCATGGAAAGATCGATTCCGAACCAGCCCATTATCCCGAAACAGACAATAATCGGAAAAAGATTTGCAGCAATAGCAATAAGCCCCACTTTAATCGACAGAAAGAGAACAAACATGATTCCGAAGACAAGAATAATTGTGAGAGAAAGACTCTTGATCTGCCCCATGGTCAAAAGCTGGTTGCTTGCGGAAACAACAACACCAAGGCCGGTTACATCCCACGCAAGATCCCCTGAAAAATTTTGTTGGACGTGTGCAAGAATCCTCTCCCGTGTGCGAAGAAAATCCCGGGAACTCGAAATATGGGTCAACAGAAGAATATTTGTCTTTGAAAGGTCTGCATCCATGAAGTGTGAAAGCATGTCCTCTCCTAACATGATTTTATAGTTATTGATCAACATGCTTACCTCAAAAGCCTCTTCAGGGATGGTGTAGTACTTGGGGTCGAATTGGTTGAGGGCATAGTTGACCAGCTTTATGTAGTCGGCAAATGATACGGTTTTGTCTACTCCTGGAAGTGTTTCAAGAAATTTCTGGACGTTTGCAATTTCAATAAGGCTTAAGGGGTCTTCGAAATAATCTTCATTTTTGCTTTCCATAACTAAATTAATCGGAAAGCTTCCGGACATATCCTGGTAGATGTCATGAAAGTGGCGGCTTACAGGGATATCTTTCTTAAAATATTCCATTGGATTTGTCTCAACCCGTATACGAAAGATGCCGACAATACAAAAAACAACCAGAACTGCGATAAGAGGCAGGGTGATTTTCTGATGATTAAGGTTAAGGCTTATAATTCTGTCAATAAAACGATCAAAGAAACGATCGGTTCTATTGAGGTCCGTCTTCCTCTTCCCTGGCAAAGGGATGAGAGCCAGCGCCGCCGGGAAGAAGGTAAGGAGAATAACCATGAGACTGAACATGCCAAAGCAGGAAAAGATGGCAAACTCGCGGATGGCGGTGATTCTGTTGACAAAAAGAGAGCCTATTCCAATAGCCGTAGTAAAGATGGCCATAATGGTTGGAAATGTTATGTTGTAAAAGGTTGAAAACACCGCATCTGTCTGGGAATCGGCATGCTGTGCGCAGACTAAATACTCGGAAACGATATAAAGACAATAAGCCGCCCCAATGGCGATAAGAAATACCGGAACGATCATGGTCAGCATGGACAAAGGGATATGGATCAAGGCCATGAAGCCAAATGTCCATACAAGCGCGAGCATCACACATGTGATAGGAAGAAGAACGCCCCGAACATTCCGGAGCACAAAGAAAAGAATTATGGTGATGAGCAGTAAGGTAATTGGAGTGAGCCGGAAAAAGTCCTTTTCAGTGAACTCGGCAAGAGCCATGGAAACCAGCGGCATGCCGATCTGGTAAACGGAAAGGTCCCTGGGCGCGCCTGCGATTATCTTCTCTACGTCCTTGATAACAATTTCGTTTCGGGCTTCCTTTTTCAAAACCAGGGTCAGAACGGTTGTCCTACGATCCGCTGAAATAAGGTTTTTTTGAAACAGGTCTACCGGAGCTATCAGATCTGCGAATTTTTCCGGACTCCACCTTCGGGTAATATCTATGTCATTCTTGATGCCGGGAAGACTGATTACCCTTCTCACCCCTTTGATTCCGGAAGCAGCCTCCGCAAGATATTCAATCTTGCGAAAGGTGGAAGGATCAAACACGTTCTTGCTTTTGACCACGACCTGGATAATTTCGTCGGAACCGAATATCTTTTTGAATGCCTCATACCGGGATGTTTCAGGAATATCTTTAATTACCAGGTCATAGACAGAAGTACGAAAAGACAGCCGGGGGATATGCAATGCAAAAAAGAGAGTGACAGCCAAAATAACCAGGATAATCGTCAATGGCCGGTTAAGCACCCTTTTCAGCATCTCATTAAAAGAAAAATATTTTGAAAACCGGTTTGGCGGTGGCTTACGATGATCCATATAAGATCCCGACAGCAGCTTTTATGTTGGATTTAGCCTACTCTGCATCCATTAGAGCGGCTGCTTCTTTGAGCAGTTGTAAAGTTTCCATAGCAACAGTTTCATCAATTTTATGCAAAGCAAAGCCGGCATGAACGATAACGTAATCTCCAACCTTTGCATCCTCAAGGAGAAGGAGGCTGACCTTTCTTTGAACGCCATCAACATCTATCGTTCCTATATTATTTTCAATTTTTATGATTTTAGATGGGATTGCAAGGCACATATACATTGCTCCTTTTTTGATACGATACCCCCAAAGGATCAAGCTCTGCAAGAATCATTTCTATCATTTGATCAACTTTTGTCTGGACTGCTGGAGTCAATTCAATACTAAGAGTGTCGATATCCTCCGGCTCTACACCAAGTATTACAGTTTTCGGAACCTTATCAAGCGCCTGACACATGGTTAAGGCTTCTAAAAAATCCACCTGGTGAAGCGAATTCTTTGCCCGAATGCGCTCCGTAATTGCATTTCCTTCCAGACGATACAAAGAACCGGGAAGCCCTTTATTCCGAATAGCATCGACAACAATAAGATGATCAGCCTCGGAGATTACTCCCAGAAGATTTAGCCCAAGAACGCCTCCATCAACAACCGAAACATTATCCGGGAATTCGTAACGCTCTTGAAGCCTTTCGATAACACGCACGCCGAATCCTTCATCAGTAAAAAGAATGCAGCCCACGCCTAAGATCATAATATGCTGTGAGTTCTTTTTTGTTATCTTTCCCATAAGTTATTTATCCTGTCAAGTTAAGGAACAGCTTTTCTGTAATTATAGCAAAATCGGTTTTTTCAGGCAACAAGTAATCAAAGGCGAGATCTCAATAAAAGGCAGGGATGAAGAGTTAACCTCCCAAAGCCTCGCATTCAAGCAAGGCCCTGGGAGGGAAATAGTTAAGTTGTTAGCTTATAGTACCTTAATCTTGTATACCTGGTTGGACTCAGGATCAATTATATGAACTCCACAGGCTATGCAGGGATCAAAGGAATGAATGGTTCGCAAGACTTCAATCGGACGCTGTGGATCCGCAACCGGCGTACCGATAAGAGCCTCTTCAACCGGTCCTAACTTGCCTTTTTCGCACCTTGGTCCAAGATTCCAGGTCGAAGGCACCACGTACTGGTAGTTTTCGATCTTCTTGTTTTTGATCTCAATCCAGTGCCCTAAAGACCCTCTGGAAACATCATTTAATCCTACGCCCATAGCCTTGTCCGGCATTTCCCATGGCTGATATGTCTTAGTATCGCCATTTTTAATATTTTCGACCAGCTTCATAACCCATCCAGGCATGGCATCGCCGATAACTATTGTCTCAAGTCCTCTTGCCGCCGTTCTTCCAAGGGTTGAGAAGAGCGCTGTTACCGGAATATCGAGTTTCTTCAATGTGCTGTCAACCACGGCTTTTATATCTTTATGTCCTTTTGCATAAGCAACGAGCACCCTTGCCAGAGGACCTACCTCGCATGGCTCGCCATCATAGCGAGGCGCTTTTAACCATGAATATTTACCGCTATCCGGTTTATATTTGGGATCTTCCTTGAGCGGTTTTGTTTCGCCTTTATAAGGATGTTTTGGGCTGCCTTTCTCATACCATGCACGGGCAACATGTTCTGTAACCTTTTCCTGCATTGCCATTTTTACACCGGCAAGATCCCGTTTCATGATCACGCCCCTCGGCATCAACAGGCTTTCAGGTTCCTCATCGCTTTCAGGAAGGTCTCCCCATGCCAGAAAATTTGTGGTTCCGCCGATTGCTCCCCACTCCTTGTAAAATGAGGCAACAGCCAGCAGATCAGGAATATAGACATCCTTGATAAACTTCTGGGTCTCTTTTGCAATATACAGAAATTCAGCTATACGATCAGGAGTTAAGTCCTTTACACACGTTACGCCTCCGACAACAAGCGACTGTAAATGCGGATTCTTTCCGCCGAATATAGCATGCATTCTGGCTGCTCTGGCCTGGACACGAAGCGCTTCAAAATAGTGCGCTGTAGCCATCAAATTCGCCTCAGGCGGCATTTTATATGCCGGATGTCCCCAGTAAGCATTATTCAGTGGACCGAGTTGACCGCTATCAACAAAGGTTTTAAGCCGCTGCTGGATATTTTTATAATAAACCGTGCCGCCAAACGGAGCGTTGCTCACATTATCGGCAAGCGCGGCTGTTTTGGCCGGATCGGCTTTTGTAACTGCGCTTACAACATCTACCCAATCCAGAGCATGGAGATGATAAAAATGAACAATGTGGTCATGCTGGAACTGTGCTCCGTGAAGAAGGTTTCTGATTATACGCGCATTTTCAGGTATTTTGACGCCCACCGCATCTTCAACCGCTCTTACTGAAGAAAGAGCATGCGTATAAGTGCAGACTCCGCATGAGCGCTGGACAAAATGTTGAGCGTCCCGTGGATCTCGCCCTTTGAGAATCATCTCGATTCCCCTGAACATCTGACCTGAACTCCAGGTGTTTACAACTTTGCCTCCCGCCACCTCTACTTCAATACGAAGATGGCCTTCTATCCTGGTAATTGGATCTATTGTTATTCTTTTACCCATATTATCTCCTCCCTTTTTTTCTTAAAAAGGATTATTATTTGTTTTTCTGACTACATTTCCTCATAAAACGGGCTCATCTTGTCCCAGAAATCAGGTTCACTGCATCCAATGCAGGGATGCCCTGCTTCAACAGGCCAGCTCGTGCCGTCATTGAATTTTGCAGTTGGACAATTGTTAAAGGTTTCCGGCCCCTTGCAGCCCACTTTGTAAAGGCAATAGCCCATGGCCGCCTCTTCTGAACCAAACTCGGTAACAAATTCGCCGTTTTCAAAATGTGATCTTCTCGGGCACTGATCGTGGATGGTTTTACCATAAGCAAAGAGCGGCCTGCCCAGATCGTCAAGAGCCGGAAGTTTGCCAAGGAGGAGATAATTAACCACTGTGCCGACAAGATTAATCGGATTTGGAGGGCATCCTGGAATGTTCAATGTTTTAATGCCAAGAGCATCTCCAACACCTTTGTATCCGCCTGGATTAGGTTTTGCCGCCTGGACGCCACCATATGAGGAACAGGTTCCCATACAGATAACGGCAGCAGCCTTTGGGCAGACATCTTTTGCAATTTCCAGAAATGTCCGGCCACCAATTTTTCCATAAGCTCCATTGTATTTTGTAGCAATCGCTCCCTCAACAACGCATATGAACTTTCCATTGTATTTTTTAACTGCTGCGCGAAGATTCTGTTCTGCCTGGTGTCCTGCGGCAGCCATGATGGTTTCATGATATTCTACGGAAAGAATTTCAAGAACCAGATCGTCCGGATATGGATAAGTGGATCTTAAGAACCCTTCGGAACACCCTGTACATTCACCGAAATGAAGCCAGATTACAGGCGGACGCTGTGCCGGGTCCGCAAATACCTCTGCTACCTTTGGAACAAATGATGATGAAAGCCCCATGGTAGCTGTAAGAAAGGTACAGTACTTCATGAAGTCTCTTCTTGAGACCCCTTTCTTTTCCAGCCTTTTATAAAATTCACTTGTTTCCTTTTTCATTGGCACCTCCTTGATGCTATTATAAGGTTACAATAAATACTGTCAATAAGTTGATAATAGTTAAAGCCCTCTCAATATCTACGGCATTAAAAAAGACATGTAATAATGGCTGAAGTAATTTAATTTATTGAATAAAAATTTTTAACTCAACTCATAATATAAGTCAAGAAAAATAATTTGTTGCTTTGAGGAAAGGTATTGCATTTTTCAGGGACAACTTTACTTTTATCAGCCACCTAAAAAGCTCCATAAAATTGCCGCCGCAATTGCTGAACCAATAACACCTGATATGTTTGGAGCCATGGCATGCATCAAAAGAAAATTTGAAGGGTCTTCTTTCTGACCGACTATCTGAACTACGCGGGCGGAATTAGGAACAGCCGATACGCCGGCCGCACCTATAAGCGGATTTATCTTTTGACGCAGGAAAAGGTTCATGAATTTTGCGAAGATAACACCCGCTGCCGTTGCCACGGCAAAGGCTGAAGCGCCAAGGATAAAAATACCTATAGACTTGCCGGTCAAAAAAACATCGCCCTGTGTGCTCGCTCCAACAGCTATGCCCAGCAATATAGTTACTGAATCAATAATAGAAGAGCGGGCTGCCCTGGCAAGACGTTCCGCCACTATACTTTCCTTTAAAAGATTCCCGAAAAAGAGCATGCCGAGAAGAGGAAGCGCGCCCGGAGCTATGAAACAGCAGAGCAAAAATCCAACTATGGGAAAAATCAACTTTTCTTTCTTTGAAACCTTGCGAGATTCTTCCATCCTTATAAGCCGTTCTTTGCGTGTGGTAAGCAGCCTCATGATGGGTGGTTGGATTACAGGGACCAGCGCCATGTATGAATAAGCTGCGATTGCAATAGGACCTATCAGCCGCGGAGCAAGCACGGCTGTAAGAAAAATAGCCGTAGGCCCGTCAGCCCCTCCAATAATGCCTATTGATGCAGCCTCATTCGGAGCAAAGCCAAGTGCAAGAGCCCCTAAAAAAGTTGCAAAAATTCCCAGCTGGGCTGCTGCTCCCAAAAGGATCAACGATGGACGCGCAAGCATTGCAGAAAAATCAGTAAGAGCTCCTACACCTAAAAAGATTAATGGCGGATAAATATCATGCATAACGCCATAATACATGTAATTTAAAAAACTGCCCTTTTCATAAATTCCGAGTCCAAAATCCCTGATCACAGGAATATTACCCATCAAAATACCAAAACCGATCGGTATCAGAAGAAACGGCTCATAACCTTTTGCTATTCCCAAATAAATAAGCACAATACCCACTAAAATCATTATAATATTCTGATAGCCGGCAAGCGCGAAACCTGTATTGGACAAAAATTCTATTAACAGATTTACCATTGATTAAATCTTGCTCCTCTCTTTCATTCGCAAAAAGTGGTTTTTCGACTTTTTACGAGCTTGTCTTCGTTGAGATTTTAATATTTTTTTCAACATCATGATTCCAAAAGAAATAGCCATTTCCGTCAGGAATTATCAGTTTTGCCTGAAGTAAATCGTTAACACTTGAGTGTGAGTGCAGGAGTCCGCATTTTTTAGAAAAATCAAGAAGCTTTGGCAACGAAAACGGTTCGCCCATCTGATCAATTAAAAGTTTAAACTGCCGGGCAGACTCTTTAACATTCTTTGGCAAAACCGGATCAGACACAGTTGCTTCTGATCTGTGTTTTATCTGCATAAATTTTTTTATTCGTTGATAATAAGCATATCTCTCATCCCATAATTCAAGAACTTTATGGATTTGGGAAATAGCAAGAGAAAGTATTATAAGCCCTGTAAAGACTATTGAAGTCCCTAAAGCAGCCAACTGCCAGCCGTTATGTGCTGATATTGCATCTAAACCGTACAATTAACACCTCCCTGTGACAAAAGGCTGTCTTGCTGAAATAATTTGATTGATTTTTTTCATAATCTTACCGCCCAGGGCCGAATTACTCTCTATAAGACGCAATAATTCCTGTCCGGGTATTGATATAACATCCCCATCTGTCAACGCAACCGCTGTCCCGGTATAATAAAAAGGGAGGATCAGTGTTGATAATCCTATAATATCACCCTTATTATGTAAAGTATATGATCTGCCCTCTTTAAAGAAGACCATAAAATTACCTGATAAGAGAATGAAAATACTATTAGCCGTATTGCCTTGACGCGTTATAACCTCCCCTTCTGTTACCCTGATCCGGCGCATCAAGGAGGCAACCTCTTCCAGCTCGGCATGTGAAATATCCTCAAAAAGATTCAAAGAGTCGATTATATTAATATCAACAGACATTATTTCATCCTTATAGTAACTGTTTAGGTAGCCACAAAAAGAACACTGCCCTAATCTTTATGAATTCGTAAAAAAACTAATTCATCAATTTTGGCGCCTTAGTGCCCTGGTATCTTGTGGTTATCTTTTTTAAAGAAAAAAGGCTCTGTGGAAAAACAGGCAAAAACCGGGAGATGATCCGAGTACCCTTTTCCAAGATGCCTGCCCCTGCCTTTCTTAGCCCTCTGCCATTGATAAATAGCTTTCCCCTTAAAAAGGTAATCAGGGTCAAACTTGTCAAAGGAATTATCTATATATGAGATTCCCTTTTCATCATAAAGCCCTTTGGACACGATAATACTGTCTGGACTGTTTTTATCACCAAAAAAATTATATGACCAGCATCTTTTTTTATCGATTTCAAGCCACAGATTATACAGATATTCATTATCTGTCTGTTCCAGCAGGATCTTTTCATCGACCAATACAGAATCCATGTTGGTTCTTAAAATATGATTAATCCCGCTAATGCCGCCGGTATCATTTAATTTAGCAGAATTTCTAAAGGTTTTGTATTCATTGTAATTTGAATTAAAATCACCTGTTAAAATAAAGTCAACATTATCTTCTAATTTATCAAGCTCCTCCTTAAGCGCTTTAGCATAAACTATTCTGCTGCTTTCAGGGTCTTGTTTTGATTTCCAGTGATTGACATACAAAATCAGGTGATTACCTTCAACATCAAGAGTAACTTTCAAAATATTTCTTGCAAATTTATTATCAACTATTATTTCCTCTTTCTTAACAACAGGGAACTTGGATATTACAGCACATTTAACTGTTGTGGCCTTTAAATCAGCAATTGCAAGATATGGATAATCAACGCCGAGATCCATTAGTCTGCTGCGCAGATAAATAAGAGATTTTTTTGACTCGACCTCCTGTAATGCAACAATATCAGCCTTCAGGTCGTTTATTACCCTGGCAATATTACGAGCCTTAATATCGAGCATATCCCTGTTCCAACCATAATCGGTATTCGGTATATACCCGGCATATTCGGTCCCGTTATTGGCAATATCAAAAAGATTTTGCACATTATAACTTGCGATCTTAAAGTTTTTTGCCTCTATTGAATTGACAAAACTAAATAAGATAACAAATATTGATAAAATTGTTGTTTTCATATATTAAAATACGTTTAAAGGTTCTCAAAAAGGTGAACCGCAACAGCAAGTGCATCCCCCACAGCTTGTTGCGGGGAATCTTAAAATAATATAGCTATTTTGTTGTATGTTTCAATAGTTTTTTTGCTGAGCATAACTGCTGATTGTTTTTTAGCATTTAAAATACATATTTTCTCTCACCTGATACGAGGGAATTAATTAGGAGGCGGAAAGATGATGAAAGTTTTGGTAAGCGATAATCTCGGAGAAATCGGGGTTCAAATGTTTCAGGATGCCGAGGGAATCGAAGTCGATGTCAATGTGGGATTATCTCCGGAAGAGCTGAAAAATATTATTGGAAATTATCACGCCCTGGTTATCCGTAGCGCTACCAGGGTAACCGAAGATCTTCTCGAAGCAGCGACACAGCTTAAAGTCATTGGTCGTGCCGGGATAGGCCTTGACAATGTGGATATACCGGCGGCCACAAAACGGGGTATTGTTGTAATGAATACTCCTGAGGGCAATGTTGTGACTACTGCTGAACATACTATTGCTCTGATGCTGTCATTAACACGCAACATCCCGCTGGGCACATCATCATTGAAATCCGGACGCTGGGACAAGAAAAAACTGCAGGGAAAAGAGCTTTACAAAAAGGTTTTAGGTGTTATTGGTTTTGGAAAAATCGGCTCCATTGTAGCTGATCGCGCACAGGGCCTGAAAATGCAGGTAATTGTTCACGATCCATTTATTACACCCGAACGCATTGAAAAGGCCGGTTATAAAAGTGTTTCTCTGCCTGAATTGTACCAACAGGCCGATTATATCACGGTGCATGTCCCCAAGCTGAAGGATACAGCCGGTTTTATAAATAAGGAGGCCTTTGAGCAGATGAAACAAGGGGTTATGATTATTAATTGCGCTCGAGGCGGTATAATTAACGAGACTGATCTATATGATGCCATGAATTCAGGCAAAGTTGCAGGGGCGGCATTAGATGTTTTCGCGACCGAGCCCCCTGTTGACTCACCTCTTCTTACACTTGACAGGCTTGTTTGCACCCCACATCTTGGAGCTTCCACACGCGAGGCCCAGACAAATGTAGCTGTTGCAGTGGCCGGCCAGATAATTGACTATCTAAAAAATGGAACTATTGTTAATGCTGTGAATGTTTCATCTGTTACAGGTGAACTTCTTATAAAGCTTGGACCGTTTTTGTCGCTTGCGGACCGTATGGGTTGTCTGCAGGCTCAGCTTGCCAGGGGCCCTGTAAAGGAGGTTCTTATTGAGTATACAGGGGATTTTCAGGACATTGATCTGTCGCCTGTCTCTACCGCGGTGTTAAAAGGTCTCCTCACCCCTATGCTTACGGATAATGTGAATTTTGTTAATGCACCGGTTATTGCAAAGGAAAGGGATATTAAGGTTAAAGAGACTTTCAGTTCCGAGTCTGAGGATTATCAGAACCTTATTACTATACGGGTAGTTACTACGGAAATGACAAGCACTGTAGCAGGCACTATATTTGGCAAAAAAAATGCCAGGGTTGTAAAAATAGATAATTTCCGTCTCGAGATGATCCCATACGGCCACCTGACCCTGATAAATAATGTTGACAGGCCGGGTGTTATAGGCAGTATTGCATCTGTTCTTGGCAAGCATGACATCAATATCGCCCAGATGCAGGTTGGTCAGGAAAAGGATGGTGAAAAGAATATTGTATTTCTTAGAACCGACACGCCAATTTCGGAGGAAGTACTTGAAAAGCTTAGTGCTTTGGAGATGGTTAACTCGGTAAGACATTTCGAGCTTTAGTTTAACGTCTCGGAACTTTTAAAACAGCTTGCTTATAAAGGAGATCAGGTATGACCGAAAAAGATAACAATAAAGGATTTATTATTAAAGACCGCAGGGCTTTTGCTGAAGGGAATCAAGAAATAGAGGATAAGAAGGAATCTTCCAGTGAAGAAGTTAAAGATCAGGCGCAAAAAGAGAGTGCTCCGAAGGATAAACAGGAGCCGGAAATCCATCTGCCGGTGATAAATTTTGCCACTTTTATTATTTCTTTGAATGCATCTGCATTAGTACACCTTGGCGTTATTGAGGATCCTGCCTCAGGTAAAAAGGTTCAAAACCTGGTGATGGGGAAACAAACAATAGATATTTTGAGCATGCTGGAGGAAAAAACCAGTGGGAATTTAGCAAAGGAAGAAGAGAGTATGCTCAAAAATATCCTCTATGATTTGAGGATAACCTACGTGAAACAAAAAGGATAACAATTTAGCTACTAAGGTGGAAATGGTTGGAAATGGTCGAGTAGTCGAGTGGATGATTGGATTGACAAACAGAATCTTTAACTAATCTGCGGAAATCTGTGGAATCTGCGGATGGAATTTAGAAATTGAGGATTATTTTTATGAAGTTTATTAAAAAGACAAAAAATCTATCAGGGAGAAAAGCATTTTTTGTCATGGCATTCATGACAGTAGTGCTTTTTCTTGTTTCAAGTTTTTATCAGGAACCTGACGCTGAGGCAAAATCAGACAATTATCTTACAGTGCCTGAAAGCTTCAGCAGTCTGGCCGAATCGGTCAGCCCGGCCGTAGTCAACATCAGGACTGTTAAAACCATTAAGGGCGGCAGCCAGGTATTCCGTCATTTTTCAAAAGGTCCTTTTGGCGATGATGATTCCATGAACGACTTTTTTGAAAAATTTTTTGGTGAACAATCTCCTCGAGATTTCAAACAGAGAAGTCTTGGATCTGGATTCATTATTGATAAAGACGGTTATATTGTAACAAACAATCATGTTGTTGAAAACGCTGACAAGATTAAAGTGAAGCTTAATAATGGCAAGGAATTTGAGGCAGAGATTGTGGGGCGTGATTCCAATACGGACATTGCGCTTATCAAAATCAAATCACGGCGGGATCTCCCTGTTGCCATTATAGGAGATTCAGACTCGCTGAAGGTCGGCCAGTGGGTTGTGGCAATAGGCAGCCCTTTTGGTCTGGAGCACACTATAACCGCCGGGATTGTGAGCGCCAAAGGGCGAGTTATCGGATCAGGACCATATGATGATTTCATACAGACAGATGCTTCAATAAATCCAGGCAACAGTGGAGGTCCGCTTGTCAACATAAAAGGAGAGGTTATTGGAATAAACACAGCCATTATAGCCAGCGGCCAGGGAATAGGATTTGCCATCCCGATTAACCTTGCCAAAGGGATCATTGAGCAGCTTAAGCAAAGCGGAGAGGTAACACGGGGATGGCTTGGCGTGGCCATCCAGGATCTTAACGAAGATCTGGCAAAATATTATGGTGTTAAAGGTGAAAATGGAGTTCTTGTTGCCGAAGTTTTCCCCGGTGACCCTGCCGATAAAGCGGGAATCAAGCCCAATGATATTATACTTGAAATTAATAATATGAGGGTAGAAACAGGCCGGGAGCTGACTACAATAATCGCAAACATCGGTGTTGGAAAACTTGTTAAAATAAAACTGTTACATAATGGCGCAGAAAAAACAGTTGAAGTAAAGATTGCCAAAAGGGATGCTTCAAAAGTCTATGCCGATAAATCAAAAAAAGGGGCGGAAGATGAACTCGGAATCCGTGTATCAAATATAACGCCGGAAATAGCCCGTCAATTTAATATAACATCAGAATCAAAAGGGATAATCGTGGCCGCCATCAAGCCGAACAGCAAAGCTTCTGAAGCAGGATTGACCCCGGGCGATATTATTAAGGAAATAAACCGTGCGGGAATAAATACCGATGATGAATATCATAGTCAGATCGAAAAAATCAAAAAGGGCGAACCCATAGAAATTCTGATTAAACGGAAGGACCTGGGGTTCCTGGTTGTCAAGCTGATAAAGTAAGGGGAAATTAAATCACAAAGGACGCTAAGATTAGAATTGATAAAGAAAACAGCTCATGAAACTTCTTTCTCCGGCAAAGATTAATCTTTTTTTGCACATAATGGGAAAAAGGCAAAACGGCTATCACGATCTGTTTACGCTTATGTGCTGTATAAGTCTTTATGACACGGTTTCACTCTCTTTCGGCACAAAACATACAACTGTATCCTGCGATAACCCGGAAGTGCCTGAAGATGAAAGCAATCTTGCCGTAAAAGCAGCAAATCTTTTTTTCAAGACCATCCATAAGAACGAAGGTGTGAAAATAGGGATTGAAAAAAAGATACCTGTCGCAGCCGGTCTTGGCGGTGGAAGCAGTAATGCGGCCAGTGTTCTTTTAGGTTTAAACCGCTACTACGGCCGACCTCTCCCCCAAGACAAGCTAATGTCTATAGGACTTTCAATCGGGACAGATATCCCGTTTTTTATTTTCAGGAAACCTGCGATAGTCTCAGGTATCGGCGAAAAAATGGAAGCTTATGAAGGATTGAAACCGTTTCAAATATTGTTGGTTTGCCCAAAATTTGCTGTTTCAACAAAAGAGATATATGAAAACCTTAATTTAGAATTGACAGAATGCGACAAAAAGCTTAGGAATACAGTTTTTAAAAAAAAGATATTTGATATTAAAAAACATTTGTGCAATGATCTTAAAAATGTAGCCGCATCAATATGTCCTGATGTTAATAGGGCAAAAGAGGCTCTTTTAAGCTACGGAGCAACAGGCGCTCTAATGTCAGGAAGTGGTCCGGCCGTATTCGGCATCTTTCCTGATTTTAACAAAGCTCTAATTGCCTATAATGCTATTTTAAACAAACATGACTGGGGGCTGTTTCAGGCTGAAATACTGGTTTAGTCGACCATTCTTGGGGCGTCGTCAAGCGGTAAGACACAGGACTTTGGTTCCTGCATTCGGAGGTTCGAATCCTCCCGCCCCAGCCAAAATTTAAGACCTTTTGAGACGGTAGATAAAATGAAAGATTTTGCACTATTTACAGGAAATTCAAATCCAGCTCTTGCAAGGAAAATATGCGATTACCTTAATGTTCCTCTTGGTGGAGCCAAGGTAAGCAGGTTTAGCGATGGAGAGATACAGATTGAAGTTGATGAAAATGTAAGATCAAAGGATGTTTTTCTGATTCAGTCAACATGTTCGCCTGTAAACGATAACCTTGTTGAGATGCTTCTAATGATCGATGCCTTTAAGCGTTCTTCGGCCAAAAGAATAACTGCGGTAATACCATATTACGGCTATGCGCGCCAGGATAAAAAGGTAGCACCACGTGTTCCCATCAGCGCAAAACTTGTTGCCGATCTTTTGACGGTTGCCGGTACAAACAGGATAATTACAATGGATTTACACGCTGTTCAGATCCAGGGTTTTTTCAACATTCCTGTGGATAATCTTTTTGCCGCCCCTGTTATTCTTGATTATATTAAAGCCAATTTTAAAAATAATCTTGTCATTGTTTCTCCGGACGCGGGTGGGGCTGAAAGGGCGAGAGCGTTTGCAAAACGCCTGCATGCCGATCTTGCCGTCATTGATAAGCGCAGAGAGGCTCCCAATAAAGCCAGGGCCATGGCAGTAATAGGAGATGTCGCTAAAAAGACGGCAATTATTCTTGACGATATGGTTGACACGTCAGGCACCTTAACCGAGGCAGCGGATGCTATTGCTGAAAACGGAGCAAATGAGATCCACGCCTGCTGCTCACATGCGGTGCTATCCGGTCCTGCAATCGACCGGATCATGAAATCTGCTTTAAAAAGCCTTATTGTGACAGATACAATACCATTAAACGACAAGGCTAAGGCATGTAATAAAATAAAGGTGCTTTCTATTTCACAATTATTTGGAGAAGCGATAATTCGAAGCTATAAAGGTGATTCGGTTAACTCTCTTTTTGTATAATAACTACTGATTTTTAAGGAGGTTTTTTTGGAATTAATTGAACTTAAAACAAATATCAGGACATCTGTCGGAAATAGCCAGGCCCGCGCTCTTCGGCGCCAAAAACAGATACCTGCGGTGCTTTATGGCCGCGGTCAAAAAAGCGTCTTGCTTTCAGTTTATCTTAACGATCTTGAACTGGCTCTCAAAAAAACCAGGAACAATCAGGCTCTATTAAATCTTGTAGTTCAAGACCATGAAACATACACCAAACCAGCCATTATCAAGGAATTGCAAAGGCATCCTGCTGGACGGAATATTCTTCATGTGGATTTTTATGAAATTGATATGAATCGCAAGATAAAGGTCAGGGTACCTGTTGTAACCAAGGGAAAATCAAAGGGTGTTGAGCTGGGAGGCATGTTGCAGATCATAAGACGTGAACTGGAGGTATTATGCCTGCCATTGGAAATTCCAAAATCCTTTGAAATCGATATTACCGACCTTGATATTGGTGATTCCGTGCATGTTAAAAGTATTCCTCTGAAAGATAACATTGAGATCCCTGCAGATGTTAATTTTACAGTACTAACAATAATCAGTCCAAAGGCTGTAGAAGAAGCTGTGCCTGAAGAAGCCGAACAAGAAATCGAAGCTGAAAAGGCTGCTGCCGAAAAAGAGGTATCTAAGGCTGAAAGTTAAACATGCCCCAAAAGAAAGTATTCCTTGTAGTCGGGCTGGGAAATCCGGGCAAAACATATGCAGCGACCCGTCATAATTCCGGATTTATGGTTCTTGATAAGATTGCGGATTCCTTTTCTATCCCGGTCGGCAAAAAAAAGTTTGATTCACTGCTTGGCCGCGGCATTATTGAAGACCTCGATGTTATCCTCGCTAAGCCCATGGGCTTTATGAACAGAAGCGGCCCCCCTATTCATAAAATAAAAGAATATTTTAAGATTTCCTGTAAGGATATTCTGGTTGTTCATGACGATATTGACCTTGCCTTTGGGACATTGCGAATAAAAGAAAAAGGAGGGTCAGGGGGGCACAACGGCGTAGAGTCATTAATTGAATTTTTAGGGTCCAACGATTTTCCACGTCTTCGTATCGGCATTGGACGCAGCGCCGTATTTTCGAGAAAGGATATTGATATTACCGATTACGTCCTAAGTGAATTCAGTTATAATGAAAAAAAGAATCTGGATCAGGTAATCACAAAAGCTCAGGATGCAATAATAACGATCCTTTGCAAAGGTATAAAACATGCAATGAACTGTTTTAACAACAAAAAAATCTTGCTTGATTTAAAATAAATATAAGTGTCGGAGTTTAAAACGTCGATCCTTTCTTTGTTGATTATTAAATTGATCAATGTTATATATAAGACAAAAATATTAATGTATCAAAGATACGAGAAAATGCAAAAAAAAATAGATGACATAAAAGACAAGAAAGTTCGCAAATTTAAAGTTGGTGACCTTGCGGTTTACCCTGCACACGGAGTCGGCCGTATTGAAGCAATCGAAAGCAGAGTGGTAAACGATGAAACACATGATTTCTACATCATGAAGGTGGTTGAAAACAATATGCTTATCATGATCCCTACCTGGAATGTAGAATCCGTCAGGTTAAGAGATATTATCAGTAAACATGAAATTTCAAAGGTATATGATGTTATTAGGCGGAATCAAGACTCGCTGATTAACAACCAGACCTGGAACCGGCGATACAGGGAGTATATGGACAAAATTAAAACCGGATCTATTTATGACGTGGCGGAAGTGTTTAGAGATCTTTATTTTATTAAAATAACAAAAGATCTGTCCTTTGGGGAACGCAAGCTTTTTGATACCGCAACAAACCTGCTGGTAAGTGAACTTTCGATCGCCGCAAACACTAACGAAGAGACTATGATGTCAAAGATAGAGTCTCTATTTGATGAGCCAGAATAAATATTCCCCTCATAATCACCCCAGGCAGAAATGCTTTACAATCCTTGTTAATGAACACGATGCCGGCAAACGGCTTGATATGGTTGTTGCATCCTGCATTTCCGATTGTTCACGCTCTTTTTCTGCAAATTTGATCCGCAATGGGAAGATACTTGTTCATGGAACGCTAAAAAAGCCGGGATACCATGTAAGGGAAGGTGATGAAATATGCGGTCTTATTCCGTCTCCCAAACCGGTTTTGTTTGAACCCGAACCTGTTGAAATCGATATTATATATGAAGATGAGCATCTTGTGGTGATTAACAAGCAGCCCGGACTCGTTGTTCATCCAGCGCCCGGCCACCATAGAGGAACTCTGGTAAATGGACTTCTTTATCATTGCCCCGGCCTTAAAGAGATGGGAGAAAAACTAAGGCATGGAATTGTACACAGGCTTGACAAGAATACATCAGGGGTACTGGTTGTCGCAAAAAACGAGGTCGCTCATAATAATCTGGCATTGCAATTTAAATCAAGAAAGATTAAAAAAAGGTACCTGGCAATTGTTCGCGGCAAAACAGGATCTGATTCAGGCGCAATTTCACTTCCGATCGGCAGACATCCCATTAACAGGAAGAAGATGTCAACAATAAGTCGAAAAACGCGTTCCGCCGAAACATCATGGAAGGTCATGGAGCGTTTTTGTAAGGCAACATTGCTTGAGATTAATTTAAAAACAGGACGCACACACCAGATTCGAGTTCATTGCAATGCAATCAACCATCCTGTTTTGGGCGATTCCGTTTATTGTGGTCGCAAAACATTGAAAAACATTAAAGCTCCAAGACAAATGCTTCATGCATGGCAAATTGAATTCACTCATCCTGTTACAAAAATCAGTATGTCCTTTGAGGCGCCTGTCCCGCAGGATATGAAAGAACTGATAAAAGCCTTGCGGCTATCGCAGCAACCGGAGGTGGTTAATGCTAAAAGTGAATTTTAAGTTTTCTTCTTTTAAATTCTTATTGCTCTTATGGTCGACACTGCTTATTTCGTATTCAACTGCCCTGGCCGGCGATACCGGAGAAAATAAAATCTCATCGCCTGTTCCGGTTCAGGTTGCCGTTGTGCAGAAAAAGATGGTTTCAGAGCAGATATCTTTAGTGGGAACTACAGAAGCGATAGCCGGCAGTACTGTTGCTGCGGAAGTATCCGGCGTTGTGGAGTATTATCCTGTAAAAGAGGGTGATTTTGTCAAAAAGGGACAACTGCTTGCAAGGTTAAGATCTACAGATTCGGAAATTCGTCTTAAAGGCGCTATGGCTGCAAGAGAGAAGATCAGAGCAAACCTTCAAAATGCCGAAAAGGAGCTTGCAAGGTTTAGCAGACTTAAAGATGCAGACAGTATCGCTGCAAGGCAATATGATGAGGCTCTATATAATCATAACAGCATTTTGCAGGAATTTTTGCAAACCAAGGCAGAAGTAGAGCGTCTTTGTTATGAGATAAAACAAAAAGAGGTTTTTGCTCCTTTTTCAGGCTTTATTGTCAAGGAATATGCCCAGATTGGTGAATGGATTAATTTCGGCGGACCTGTAGTTACCATGCTTGATCTTAACCAAATTCGTATAAGTGTGGATGTGCCTGAGCGTTATGCGGTTATGCTTTCTCCTCAAAGCAAGGTCGGTATAATTGTAAAAAGCATCTCAAACGATCCTCTTTGGGGCAGGATCTATGCAGTGCTTCCTCAAGGGGACCAAAATTCCAGGACCTTTCCTGTAAGGATAAATCTTCCAAATCCGGATGTTAAGATCAAAAGCGGGATGGAGGCAATAGTTACCTTTAACCTGCCGGGCCTGGAAAGCGTTCTGCTTATACCAAAAGATGCGGTGGTTGTCGAGGGAAACAAGAGGCTGATTTTTTCTGTAACAGAGGGAAAAGCCATGCCTGTATATGTAAAAGTCATCGGCTATTATGATGGAAATGCGGGCGTTCAAGGGGATTTAAAACCCGGAGATCAGGTTGTGATACGCGGAAATGAACGCCTCAGGCCTGGTCAGAACGTAAGGATTGAGTAATCCCTGTATAAAACCATGAAACTGATAGATACTGCCATAAAAAAACCTGTCACCGTTACTGTAGGAGTAATATTTCTCGTACTCTTCGGTCTTATTTCACTTTTCAGAATACCTATTCAACTGACACCCAATGTTGATCTTCCCGAGATTTCCGTTGAAACCAAATGGAACGGCGCCAGTCCTCTGGAAGTTGAGCGTGAGATCGTCGATGTTCAGGAAGAAGAGCTCAAAAACTTAGAGGGGCTCGATGAGATAAAAAGCGAAAGCCGTGACGGCATGGCTTATATTAACCTTATGTTCGAGATAGGTACGGATACGGATGAAGCCTTGCTCAAGGTATCCAACAAGCTGGATCAGGTAAAGAAATATCCGGACAATGCTGAAAAGCCCTTAATAAAGTCGGGAGGAAGACATGAAAATGCCATAGCGTGGATGATCCTGCGCTCTCTTGATGGATATAAAGGGTCATTAAAACAGGAATACGATTTTATCGACAAGCATGTAAAGCCCCGCCTTGAGAGGATTTCCGGAGTGGCATCTGCCAATATTTATGGAGGGCTGGAGCAGGAGCTTCAGGTAATTGTTGATCCGGAAGCGCTTGCTGCGCGTAAAATAACTATTCCGGAGCTAATGCGAGCCCTGGATATAGAAAATAATAATATCAGCGCCGGAAACTTTGATGAGGGCAAACGGCGGTATATCGCCCGTACGGTCGGAGAGTATAAAAGCATTGAGGATGTCTCAAAAGTCATAATAAAAAGGGTAAATGGTATTCCTGTGGCTGTTGGCGATATTGCCGGAGTACAGCTCGGTTATAAAGATATGGACGTGGTTGTAAGGCATGAAGGCGTTCCTACCATAGTCATGAACGCTGTTCGTGAACCAGGTTCCAATGTCCTGATTGTAATGGAAAAGATTAAGGAAGTTCTCAAGGATCTGAATGCCGGCATATTAAAAGAAAGAGGGCTTGGGATTGTTCAGGCATACGACGAAACAGGCTATATCTACAGCGCCATCAATATAGTAAAGAAGAATATTTTTTTAGGCGGCGGCCTTGCGATTATCGTTCTTCTGTTGTTTTTGAGAAGTTTTGCCAGCACCGTTATTGTGTCGATTGCTATCCCGATAAGCGTGATAGGGACTTTTCTCATCATGACACTTTTTGGAAGAAATATTAATGTGGTCAGCCTGGCTGGTTTGAGTTTTGCTGTTGGAATGGTAGTTGATAACTCAATCGTGGTTTTTGAAAATATATTTCGCCACAGAGAGATGGGCAAACCCCGCGTACAGGCTGCCTATGACGGCACGATTGAAGTGTGGGGGGCTGTTCTAGCAAGCACTCTGACCACTGTTGCTGTTTTTTTCCCAATCATCTTTATAGAGGAGGAAGCCGGCCAACTGTTTCGTGATATTGCGATAGCCGTCAGCAGCGCTGTTGTATTGAGCCTGATTATTTCCATTACAGTCATTCCCACACTTTCTGCAAAAATACTTGGAAAAGTTGCTCGCGAGGACCAATCGCCTGAAAAATTCCAGGTTTTTTCAGCGATTGCCAGAGGATTTGTCAATGTTATCACTAATTTTGTGTACTGGATGTGCGGACGTGTGTCAGCCCGCCTGGGCCTGGTTGTTCTCATGGTATTTCTGGCAATAGGTATTTCCTGGGCGCTGCTTCCAAAGACAGAGTACCTGCCTGAGGGAAATCGTGAAATGTTGTTCGGTATTCTTCTGCCGCCACCTGGATACAATTTAGGTGAACTCGAAAATATAGCGGAAACTGTAGAAGCAGGCATTCTTCCATTAATTGAACATGACGGAAAAAGTGAGGCTGCAGAGAAGCTTAATCTTCCTCCGTTAAAAAATTTTTTCTATGTGGCATGGGGGCAGAATGTATTTATGGGGATTATTTCAAAGGTTCAGGAAAGGACCCGTGAGCTGCTTCCCTATATATATAGTGTGCTTGGGAAAATTCCGGGCATGATAGCAATTGTTCAGCAACCCGGCCTGTTTTCACGCGGCATAGGCGAAGGAAGATCTATTGAGATAGAAATAAAAGGGCCTGATCTTTCTCAGCTGATAAACCTCGGAAAACAGATATTCGGGAATGTAGCCCGGGTACTGCCGGGCGCACAAATACGCCCGATACCCGGCCTGGATCTTGGAAATCCTGAGATGCGCCTTGTTCCGAACCGGGACAGGTTAACCCGTATCGGAATGACCACTTATGATTTCGGCTTAACTTTAGATGTACTTGTGGATGGTGCCAAAGCCAGTAATTACCGCCTTTACGGTGATGAAATAGACCTGGTTGTAAAAAACAAGGGTGGAAAGCTTGAGCGTACTCAAGACATTGCCGGCATGCCGGTAATGTCTCCCACAGGGGAAAAGGTAATTATAGGATCTCTGGCTGATATAGGCCTTGAAGAAGGGCCTGTCCAGATTAACCACATAGACTCACAGCGGGCTATAACAATCATGGTTATACCCCCAAGAGAGATGCCGCTGGAAACAGCTATGGAAACTGTGAGGGAAAAGGTTGTCGGGCCGATCAAGGCAGGCGGCAGACTTTCCAACCTCGATAGCATTAATCTCGCAGGCACTGCCGATGATTTAACACGCACAAGAAAGGCCCTTATGTGGAATTTTATCCTTGCGATAATTATCAGCTACCTGCTTATGTCGGCTCTGTTTGAAAATTTTTTCTATCCTTTTATCATTCTGTTTAGTGTGCCTCTGGCAGCAGCCGGCGGGTTTGCGGGCCTCTTACTGGTAAATCTTTTTATCACCTATCAACCGCTCGACATAATTACAATGCTCGGTTTTGTAATGCTGGTCGGTATTGTGGTAAACAATGCTATCCTCATTGTCCATCAGACCTTAAATAATATTCGGGAAGGGAATATGACATCGCGCAATGCAATTGTAGAATCTGTGCGTACACGTATAAGACCGATATATATGAGCAGTATAACTACCGTATTCGCAATGTTTCCTTTGATTTTGTTTCCAGGTGCCGGCTCTGAGTTTTATCGGGGACTCGGGAGTGTAGTAGCAGGAGGCCTTCTGGTTTCAACGGTTTTTACTATATTTCTGATACCTGCTCTGCTCAGCCTTACGCTGGATTCAGCCGACGCTGTCAAAAAAAAGTTTAGTCGAATAGTTAAATAGTCGAGTTGTAAGAGTCCTTGAACTACTCGACTACTCAACCAATTTCGAGCGAAGCGAACTAAGTTAATATGCCTACATTCACTTACAAAGCTATAACAGAAGATGGATCCTCCGTAAAAGGAACCATGGAAGCTGATTCCGAAGCCATTGCAGTCATGCAGTTGGACGGAATAGGATATACTCTTGTCTCTATCGCTGAGAAAAAAACATCCATTTTTGATGATCTTGGTTCCAGATTTGAAAAGGTTAAGATAGATGATTTAATATTTTTTACAAGGCAGTTATACACTATCATAAAAGCAGGTATAAGCCTGTTATCAGGACTTAAAGCGCTCGAAGAACAGACTGAAAACAAAAAACTGAAAAATGTTCTCTCAATGGTTTCAAAAGATATTGATCGAGGCAAGAGCTTTTCTAATTCTCTTTCCGCCCACCCGAAGGTTTTTAATGAACTTTACGTCAATATGATTGAAGCCGGTGAAATAGGAGGAGGCCTTGATGAGATCTTAAAACGATTGATTGTTATGCTTGAATTCAGCAGGAAGACCAGTGCTAATCTTAAGGCGGCTGTGCGCTATCCGATTATGGTCGTGGTTTCACTTTTAGTTGCGTTCGGAGTCATAATTACATTTGTCATACCTAAATTTGCGGTTATTTTTGAGGCATCTACCGTAGAGCTTCCCATCCCAACGCGCATAATGATGTTTATAAATTTCCTGGTGCATAACTATTGGTATTACGGGCTGTTTATAACAGGCGCCCTTGTTACGGCCTTTTACTTATATACAGGTCGAGAGTCAGGAAGACTTAAATTCGACTATCTAAAATTAAAAATACCTATCTTGGGCGATGTTTTTCTTAAAATTTACATGTCAAGATTTTCAAGTATGCTTGAGACTTTATCCAGAAGTGGGACATCAATCGTTATGTCATTGGGGATTGTTTCAAGAACTATCGGAAATGCATATATCGCCAATAAAATCAAGGACATTGCTGAACATGTAAGGACAGGAAAAGGCATCACTGTTTCTTTAAAAGAAAGTAAGATTTTCCCGCCTCTGGTGATTCATATGGTTCTAACCGGTGAGGAAACAGGCTCCCTGGATGAAATGCTGGCGGAAATCACCAGCTATTACGAAAGGGAAATAGACTATAGTGTCAGCCGCATGTCTTCCTATATAGAGCCGATCCTGACTGTAGGTTTAGGGGTTATGGTTCTTTTTATAGCCCTGGCCATCTTCCTCCCATGGTGGGATATGATGGAAGCTTTTAAGGGATAGAAGGTAACAGTTCACGGTTCAACGCTTGCCTCTGGAGGGTTAATCCTGTCAAAAAAGTCTCTTTGAACGACCTGAATTGTTACAAAAAATGCTATTGACATAGAAAGCATCAAGGTGCTACGAATTAATCAATTAATTAACCACTCGACCATTTAACCAGACAGTCAGGGAGCGCCAAAAATGAAAAAAGAGAAAAATGGTTTATTGAGGAATAACAAGGGCTTCACATTAATAGAGCTTATCATGGTCATCGTAATTCTGGGAATACTGGCGGCAGTTGCCATTCCGAAATATGTTTCTATGAAAGGTGATGCGGCTGATGCAACCGCCAGGGGTATTACGGCAGGACTGAGAGGAGCTCTGAGCATACTTTATGCCAAGGGTGTGCTCGATGGTAGCTCTGGTCTTGGCATCTATACCATGGGAAACATAGTTGAAAACGCACAGATATCAGGAGTAGAGGCCTCAGCATCAGGTGCAACTACATTTACGGCTAAGATAGGAGGCTCTGACTACAGCTGGACACTCGACCCTGTATCTAACTTACCTGAAACGGCAGGTGCCATAGTAGCACAGGTGGCAACCTGGTAAATATGATACTTTTATATCCTTTTTCCGTGTCCTGTTCACGGAAAAAGGATTTTTTCAAATGAACATTGCCAAAAAACTACTTGTCCCAAGCCTCTTTTGCGTTGTCTGCCTGATCTACTTTCATGATATTCTAACAAGCAGATTTCTTTTCACAGAAAGAGACCTGTCTATCTTCTTTCTACCCCCAAGAGCATGCTGGGTGGATATGATTAGGGATGCTCAGATCCCTTTGTGGAACCCCTATTTTTACTGTGGCCAGCCGTTACTTGCCAGTCTTCAGCCAGGTGTTCTTTATCCTTTAAATCTTCTTCTCTTGCTTTCCTTTGATTCAGGTTTTAATCTAATCATCATTATCCATTATTTTTTAGCAGGGGTATTTACTTACTTTTTTATAAAAACACTTAAGGGAAGCGATATCGGCGCCTTAATCGGGGCGCTCACTTTTATGTTGAGCGGCTATCTCCTTTCCGTTCATAACCTGCTTACGCATCTCCTTTCCGTAACATGGCTTCCTCTAATTCTCCTTTGTTATCACAATTACCTGATAAAAGGATCATTAAGAGCTTTGGTCTTTACTTCGGTTTGTTTGGCAATGATGTTTTTTGGCGGGGCAGTGGAGATATTATATGGCACCTTTATCTTGATCTTTATCCTTCTGTTTTTTCCAGACCCTTTCGGCATTGGGATAACACCGCCGCCTCTCAAAAAAAGAGTTTTTTCCTTTGGGCTGGTTTTAATCCTTTTTTTATTGCTCTCCGCTGTTCAATTGCTCCCTTTCCTGGAGCTTCTATTTAAGTCCATCCGCTCAGGTGGCTTGAGTTATCAGGAGGCAATCACATGGTCTCTGGATTTTCAAGATCTGCTGCAGTTTTTTCTTCCTGATCCTTATGGGTACGGCTCTTCCATGGAAAAATACTGGGGTAATCAGAGCTGGTTAAAGACAATATATCTTGGCATTATTCCATTTGCGCTTTCTATTTTCTTTATTATAGAAAAGAGAAGAAAAGCTATTCCTTTTTTAATTATAATATTAGGCTCTCTCACACTTTCTTTTGGTGGCAATACTCCGATTTACAAGTTTCTGTATAACTATTTTCCCTTTTTAAGCAGCATCCGTTATCCGGTTAAGTTTCTATTTATATTCACCTTTCTTGTTTCCATAATGGCAGGGACAGGGTTTGACGGTCTTTGCAAACAGATTGTTGACAGAAACAAAGAAACCAAAAGAATTATCCGCTCTTTTCTTGTTTTCAGCGTGCTGGCTGCCTTTATATGGGGCATACTAAATTTTTATGGAATCCAAATTCAAGAATTTCTGCAAGCCAACGGGTTTGCCCCGCCCGATTATAACTATCCACAGATAAATCTGCATAATATGAAAAGGTTTTTGCTCTTCTGTTTATTATTCGGGCCGATCTTAGTCTTTGGCTGGAGGTATCCAAAGAGGAGAATGCTCTTTTCTCTTGCTCTCCTTTCTTTATTAACTCTTGATCTTTTTTTCGCCAATAAAGGATACTACCAGAAATATGATTCAAAAACCTTCCACGAGCCTTCCGAAAGCATGAGGTTTTTAAAAAATGACCCTTCTCTTTTCCGAATATTCACGAGCCCAAAGACAGAAAAAGAGACGATGAAATATTCAGACATTTTTTCCGATCAGATCAAGGTGACCAAAGAGAAGGTTTTGCCGGGCTTAAATATTGAACATGGTCTTTACAGTATAGTCGGGGCTGAGGTAATACGTCTTGGAGATTATGATAAAGTTATGTCGTTGTTAGTGAGTTCGCCTCAGCCTGACACCAACAACCTTTTAAGTTTATTAAACGTCAAGTATCTAATTTCCAAGTTTGAGATAGACTCAAAGGAATTTGAGCTGGCCAAGATTATCGGAGATAAAGATGATCCTGAAAGCTCTTTGAGGATTTACAAAAACTTAAATGTTCTCCCAAGGGCTTTTTTAGTTGAAGAATACAAGGTGGTTAATTCAGAAAAAGATTGCAGGGATACATTAGCAAGCAAAGCCTTTGATCCGCGTAAATTGGTCCTTTTGGATAAGGACCCATACCCCCCCCTCTCCACCCTCCGGGGCGATAGGGCCTGGGTTGAAAATGAAAACGTCATAATAACAGATTATAAACCCAATAAAATAGAACTGGCGGTTTCCTTGACCAAGCCGAAAATGCTGTTTATGAGCGAGACCTATTATCCTGGCTGGAAGGTCTATATAGATGGGAATGAGGGTACGATATACAAGGCTAACTACGCCTTTCGGGCTGTGCCCCTTAACCCTGGAAATCACAGGGTCATCTTTGCATACAAGCCTTTGAGCATCATTCTGGGCGGGATCATTACGTTAGCAGGAATTGTTGTGACGATTTTGATTGGGATTCTTTTTCCCAACAGCTATAATCGACTGCCCGGGCCAGGGCAGAACAGGATCTATTAATTTCCAAAACCACACAAACCAATCATAAATTTTTAGCTGTATTTTACTGAAATGAGTTCTTTTAAGTAAAGTTCCATTTAAAAACCAGCCAAGGATACCAACCCTGTTAAAAGATTTTAAGTACTCGATTTTATAACCGGAACTTGTCAATAAATTTTCTATATCCTTTATTTTATATCTCTTTATGTGTCCAAGCGCCATGTCAAGCGAATTGTATAGTTTTGGACAATTTGGGACAACCAATAAAAGCCTGCCCCCCTCGACAAGCAATTCATTCATATTTTTTAGCGCCTCACAATCATCTTGCAAATGCTCTAATACATTAAGGCACAATATTGTATCGTATGATCTGCTTAGGCTTCTTATTGCTTTTATGTCTTCAATATTTAAGTTAAATACATCGACATCGGGTTTGTTCATAAACATATTTTTAAGATTAATTATATGCAGAGGGTCTATTTCCAGACAAGTATAGTGATCTCTTGGCAAAAATTCTTGCGTCATGGTTCCAATACCTGCCCCGACCTCCAATACGTTGTTTCCCAAATAAGGCCTCAAACTTGAAGCAAGCCATTTGTTAAAATGATGGGTATTGGACATTGCAAGAAGGATGTTTTTATCTTCATCCTTATAAAGGTCATCAATAAGCCAGAATTTTAATATAACCCATATTGCGGCAAGACCGTCTCTCCAGGTAATCTTCTTCCCCTCACGGTAAGTCCGCCCGAAATAGGAAACAGGTACTTCAAAAATTCTCAGATTTCTTTTTGCGATCTTTGCCGTAATTTCCGGCTCAAAGCCAAACCTTTTTGACCTGAGCGGCAAACTCTTTAATATTGATGCCCTGAAAACTTTATAGCATGTTTCCACATCGGTTAAATTCAAGTCAGTAAAACAGTTCGACAAGAAGGTTAAGAATTTATTTCCTAAGGAATGTTTAAAGTAGAGCACACGCCTTATTTCAGAGAAACCGAAACGAGAGCCGTAAACTACATCGGCGTCGCCGTTTAAGACAGGTTTTATCAGCTTATAATAATTATCCGGATGGTACTCAAGGTCGGCATCCTGAATAATAACGATATCACCGGATACTTCATCAACAGCTTTTTTTATGGCAGCGCCCTTTCCCTGATTTGTTTTCTGTCTTATTATTTTTATATTATCATGCGGTTTTACCGAATCCCTAATTATTTCCCAGGTCCCATCATCTGAACAATCATCAACTATTATCAGCTCCCGTGTCATATTTTCAGGCAGCTCTGCGTTTAATACTCTTTTTACACACTCTCTGATGGTATAACGCTCATTATAAGCAGGTATGATAATAGATAATTTCATTACTTGGTTCGCTTCGCTCACAATTGGTCGAGTGGTCAAGTGGTTGATTGGTCGAGTGGTTCAATCACCCTTACGACTCAAGGACTCGACTATTTAACTACTATCAGAGTTATTCAACAGGGTCAACCAGACCTTTATCCCTGACCCCTGATGTTGTATAATATTGACATCGATTAGTGCTTGTGGCAAATAGAAATTATGCGAAATGAAGGCGGATTTACCTTAATCGAGCTTATTATGGTTATCGTTATCATCGGTATCCTGGCCTTTGTTGCCATACAAAAATATCCTGCCACGGCAATCTCACTTGAAACAGCAGCAGCTATGATAAGATCGGATATTCGATCTGTCCAGGCTTTGGCGATGGCCAAGCATGCAAGTAAAACTCTCACATTCAGTTCAACTGAATACGAATTCCCGGTGATAGGAGAAGGTAATAAAACCAGGAGGTTCGCTGATATCTTCAAAGGAGGAATTAGTCTCAGCGCTTATCCGGCTTCAATTTCATTTAATTCTCTCGGAGAACCGACCGCAACACAGGACGATTCAATTACAATAACAACCGGAAGTGCATCAAAGACACTGAAGGTATTGCGATACACTGGAAGGGTCGAGTAAAATTAGTTACTCAATGAAAAATCAAAAAGGGATAACCCTTATAGAAATGATCGTCTTTATCGTTGTGGCGGCAGTGGTTATGCCTGTAATTATCAGTCCGGTTTTAACTCTTCTGAAAGACAGCACAAAGCCGGAAAAAGCGATTACAGCTAATTTTTTGGCTCAGCAAAAGTTGGAAGAAATAACTAAAGATGATTATCCCACCATCACAACCAACATGCCTTCCAGTGCTTATGTGGCTGTAGCTGGCTTTTCTGGCTATCAATGGTACTGGGATACAGAATATGTTGATTCCAACCTCGATTCTTCGGGCTTAGGCGTCGGTTATATAAAGATAACTGTAAAAGTAAAAGATCCTTATAATACTGAATATGTTTATTACACTTTAGCAACCAAGCGAAAGAACGATAACCCGGCGGAATAAGTGATTGATAATGTTTAAAATAGCAAACAATAAAGGCTTCACCCTTATAGAAATAATAATAGTTATTATCGTGCTTGGCGTCTTAAGCGTTTTCGGCTTTAGTTTTATTTCGACGGCTGTTCATACTTATTCCATGATGGAAAAACAAAAAAGTCTTTTTGATCAGGCTGCAATGGCTATGGAAAGAATCAGCAGGGAATTGAG
>DATKWZ010000046.1 GCA_035529315.1 Anaerolineae bacterium | reverse complement strand
GAGATTAAGGTCTTTGGGCTGGAAATGACTTTTGATGCCAATATGTTCGAATTTCAAAGCGTAGAAAAAGGAAGTTTAACAGGAAGCTGGGCAGCAGTGGCCGGAAACGAAACCACCTCTGGCACTTTGAAGATCGGAGGATTTTTAGGAGCCGGCACATCGATTCCAACAGGAAGCAGCGGGACAATTGCCATCGTCAAGTTAAAAGTGACAGGCAGCAGTTACAGCAACGGGCAGCAATGCCAGGTCAGCATTAAAAGCTACACCGACGACATCTCAGGTATGTCACCCGAACCTGCAAGCGCAACATTCACCCTGCAAAAATAGAATCAAAAAAAGGTTCCTGGTACCTTAGGCCTTTTTTTAATACCTGGTACTCTTTCTTGCTGTTAGAAGTCGTAGGTTAGGTATCCCCCTACAAACATCCTATCCCTGTTTTCCCAGTAAACATTCGAATCCCTGCTCCACCAGCTAACATTAATCCCAATACCAGTATTCCTTATTACCCTGAAAATAATACCTACTGTATTGGTTCTATATGTATCTTTTCTCTTTATCTCCTCATAACTCCCGTCTGGCATATACGTCATCATAGGCTCGGGATACCGTCCTTCTCCATAATTATAGTTATAATCAATCCGTAAAAACCTGGTTAAATAAAACGATATCCCCCCTACATATCTATCGCTTATATAATAGACGCTGTTCGTCCAGAATGAAAACGGGCAGTCCCTGCTGTACTGTCCTCGAAATCCAAACCGCCACACTCTGTACTCAATACTCGTATCGCCAATAAGTCCTGAAAAACCCTTCCTCTCTTCACTCCTTGGAATAAGCTTCTTATATCCAAGCGAAATTGTTCCTCTCACATTTCCCAAAAGCGGAAACCTCACACCTGCATAACTCTGGTAAGAATAAGAATCCCTCCAACTGTAATCAACATCTTCAAAATTATATTCTGTATAACCTCCCCTTATAAAAAAGAAGGTTTCAGAAAAAATCCTGTAATAAAACTCAAAATTAGCATTCTGCTCTTTCCTGTTCAAAAGCCTTGATAGATAAATCTCCTCCCCCGGCATTGTAATATCTTCGTAGGAAATTCTCTGAGAAGAAACTGTAAGCCCAAAAGATGTTCTTCTTGCTGTCTCATAAAACAAGCTTCCATTATAAGCTTCCCGATGCTCATTTGCTCTTACATCGAATTCACTCGTAGCACGCCATCTTATATTGCTGTAAGAATATCCACCTCCAACAACAAACCTGCCAAGCAGCAGCAGTTTAAACGAAGGAGTCAATGAGTTGTTCCAGCGCCTTTCTCTGCTTTCTTTTACATAGTAAACATATTCAGGATTTTCTGAAAAAGAGAGAATCAGATAATTACGAAAGAGAAGATAAGTCCTTATTTCTGGAGAAAATGTGGCAGTATAATCAGAAACCGGCCCTGTTTCCTCCCTCTGATAGTATACATTATCGTCATAGCCAATATCTCTGAATTGAAGCCTCGGATAGATTCTGAATGGGCCAATCTTCCAGCGCGCATTCTCTGTAATCCAACTAAGTTCCGAAGCAAATGTTCTGTACGATTGCCCAAACATGCTTGAAACTGTGATAATAAGAAATATAGGAATAATAATTATTGTTCTTTTCATACTAACAATGCCTCTTCCTTCAGTATGTGATCATTCGGTTACTCGGCAGTATATCAATTATTTCATATTTTTTCAGTATATAAATTTATAGCTATTCCTCATAAATGATTCAAATTAATGTGACTTATTCACTTCAGATGAACTTGCGATATATGTTTATTATCAAGAAGAAATATTGAATTATTCGGGACATCAATTTTCCTGTACTCATCAAGGGGCATCTCATTATAATAAAGATACAGCACTCGTATTACAGCAGTATGAGTAACAACAAGAAGAACAAAGCTTTCGGCCTTATCAGACAGCCTCTTAATCCCATCTACAGCCCTGAACTGAAGCTCTGCCAGAGTCTCTCTATCATTTATCCTGAGCTCTGAAGGCTTTGTATTCCATATTTTCCACTCTTCCGGATACTCTTTAATAACCTCATCCTCAGAAAGTCCCTCCCACGGTCCCATCTGGATCTCTTTAAACTTATCCTCTATCTCAATATTCAAGTTTAAGAAACTGTTTATTATCACAGCACTCTGAACAGCCCTGCGCACAGGACTCGAAATAATCTTTTCTATCTGAAATCCCTCAAGTTTTTCTGCCACATCAAATAACTTTTCCATACCCTTATCACATAACCCTTCCATACTGCCGCCTGCATAGATCTTCTTCTTATTGGACTCTGTCAATCCATGACGCATCAAATATATCTTCTCAACCATTATTTTTTTCATCATATTTATTAAAGACTGCATAAACCATTAAATGAGTACGATACATCTCTTGAGGCTTATCGTCAAACCAAGTTAGCTGTGACATGATAAAGGAAATGCACCTTAAAAAAGATTAAATTTGGTCTTGACATATAGACCATTTCCATTTCTTTTTAAAATACTCCTTAAGCTGTCCTATTTTTTTCTGCTGACTATTCATGTTATAAGAATAATTTAAAACCAAAACCTGTTCAAGAAATTTAAATAAATCTGTCCCCTTTTTTCATATATTTATTCCCTGCCATTTTCTTGATATATATCTACATATTTCTTGCGTTTTTCTTTATTTTCTGATATTTTTTAACAGTTCACGGGTTAAGACCGTGAAGTAGTAGTGAGGTGGACTCTGGTTATGAAAAGGATAATTGAATCAAAATTGCGCCAATGGAAAAACAAAACACACCGAAAACCCCTCCTTCTGCAAGGGGCAAGACAAGTCGGGAAAACATATGTTCTTATAAAATTTGCCAGAAACCATTTTAGTCACACACACTATTTTGACCTTGAAGCATCAAAAGTCGATCTTGCCACTATTTTTAATGATTCGCCCTTAGACCCGAAGCAGTTAATCGACAAATTGAGCTTTGTTTCCGGAAAGTCGATTAATACTGAAACGGATATCTTGATCCTTGATGAAATACAGGCAATTCCCAGGGCCATAACCGCCCTGAGGTACTTCTACGAGAATATGAGCAGGCTGGCGGTTGCAGCCGCCGGTTCAAATCTGGGCGTTGCGCATAGTGATGAACCGTTTCCCATCGGAAAGGTTGAAAGTGTTCATATGTATCCAATGAATTTTGAAGAATATCTTGCCGGAACAGACGAAGAAATGGCGCTGATGTTTTTAATGAATTTCAGAGGCGGAAAGATCGACGATATTTATCACAGACGTCTTTTTGACTTGCTGAAAGGGTATTTCGTTACGGGAGGGATGCCTGAAGTCATCAGTCAATACTGTGCCAATAAGGATACGCCGCTTGAAGCATTCAGGAACGTTAGGCAACTCCAGAAGCAGCTCATTCTTCATTATAATAACGATTTTTCGAAGTATGCAGGGAGTACGAATTCCCGTCATATTGAGCGCGTATTCAGGGCGATACCTCTTCAACTGTCAAATACACAGGACAAAAAATCAAAGAAATTCAAATTCAAGGACGTCATTTCCAAAGGATATAGAAGCTATGAGCACCTTGCAGATCCCGTAGAGTGGTTGATCAAGGCGGGACTTGCATTAAAAGTCAATACAAATTTACATCCGTCCATACCGCTTATGGCCGGTGCAAAGGAAAACAGCTTCAAACTCTTCTTGTTTGACATCGGCTTGCTTGGCGCCATGATTAACCTAAATCCGGCAAGCATTATGCGTTATGATTATGGTTCTTACAAGGGTTACTTTGCTGAAAACTTTGTAATGCAGGAGTTATGCGCATACGGTTTCAATGAAATCGTCACCTGGTCAGGCAGGAGTTCTGAAATAGAATTTGTGCTCGAAGTGAACGGAAACATCATCCCGGTGGAGGTAAAAGCCGGGTTTAACACCAAAGCCAAAAGTTTGCAGGCGTTTATAACCAAATATCATCCGGCTTACGCCATAAAATTTACCGGAAATAAATTCGGCTGTGACAATCAAAAACGTATATTTAATTATCCATTGTATATGATTTCAAAATTTCCAGAACTTTCAAAATAAAAAAAAGGGGACAGATTTATTTTCTCTGTGCCGAGCAGAATACTTCATCTTTTTTAGGACGACCTTGCCCGCGTGATTCAATCCGCCTGTTAAGCTTTTTTTCGATTTCATCAACAAACGTTGCCCCGCCTGTCAACTGTCCACGTTGAACAGCATGTTTGATCATTTCTCTTTCTTTATAATGCGTGAATCATACATTCTTTTAGCATTTTAGCCTTTTGTCTGTTTAGGATGTGCTCGGGTCAGTTTATTAAGGGTCCTACGATTGACAAAATTTTTAGATTACTTTAAACTGGTGAGAAAGTAGGAAATTAGGAAAATAAGACTGCTTTTTGGAGAAATGCCATGGAAGAATTAATA
>DATKWZ010000045.1 GCA_035529315.1 Anaerolineae bacterium | reverse complement strand
TGGTGGGCCGTGTTGGAATCGAACCAACAACCTACTGATTAAGAGTCAGGTGCTCTACCTGGTTGAGCTAACGGCCCTCTGCTGCAAACATAATTAAAAAGAGATTTTTATCAATTTAAAAATTATTTGTCAATTTTTTTTAACCATTTAAGTTATATTTATAGGTTCTTCTCCATTTTAGTTGGAGAAGAGGGCCCAGGGGTTCAAGGGTTCAAGGGTTCAAGGGTTTGTTTTCTAAAGACTTTATCAGCGGCTTTAACATTCTTTCGCTTTCTGCCATGTAAAGCATCCTGATGTAATCCCTGGTTGTCTTTCTTCCATATCCTTCTGCTATATCTTTCTTCCTTTCACTCAAACCCTTGAATCCTTGGCCCCTTGTACCCTCTGGGATCATACCTGCTCAATTGGAAATAACCCACCTGTTTTGTCTTAATTAACTACAACTAATTTGGAGATAATCCATAAACTTTTTGATTTTCCAGTATTTTTAAAGTAATATGCCAAAAAATACTTGAGCCGGATAAAAACTTTTAAAAAAGGACGGTTTAAAAATGAACTGCGAGAAATCTCATAAACTATTTAATCGAGCTTTAGATGTCATACCAGGAGGTGTCAACAGCCCTGTTCGCGCGTGCAAATCGGTCGGCATGGAACCAATCTTTATAAATTATGCCAATGGAAGCATGGTTGTTGATGTGGACGGCAACAAATATATAGACTATATCGGTTCATGGGGGCCTATGATACTCGGGCACAGGCACTCCTCGGTTATCAGGGCTCTTGCATCTGCTTTGAATCGGGGAACAAGTTTTGGGGCGCCTATTGACCTGGAAATCAAACTCGCTGAAATGGTCATAGCTGCCGTCCCCTCAATAGATATGGTCAGGATGGTAAACTCCGGCACAGAAGCTACCATGAGCGCTATAAGGCTTGCCCGCGGAGTCACTGGCAGAGACACGATAATTAAATTTGACGGATGCTATCATGGCCATGCAGACTCCCTTCTTGTGAAGGCAGGGTCAGGCATTGCCACTTTGGGCATTCCCGGAAGCCCTGGTGTGCCGGAATCCTTTGTAGCGCACACGCTGTCTCTTCCTTATAATGACATCGAGTGTGTAAAAAAGGTTATGGAGGACAAAGGGGATAAGATTGCCTGCATAATAGTTGAACCTGTTGCAGGAAACATGGGGCTGGTGCCTCCTGTTGAAGGTTTCCTTAAAACTTTAAAAGACCTGACTGAAAGAAACGGCAGCTTGCTTATATTTGACGAGGTTATGACCGGTTTCAGGGTGGCATACGGAGGTGCTCAATCTCTTTACAAGATCTCTCCGGATATTACATGCCTCGGCAAAATCATTGGAGGCGGGTTGCCTGTCGGCGCGTATGGAGGCAAACGTGAAATCATGGAACATATAGCCCCACAGGGGCCTGTGTATCAGGCAGGCACTCTGTCCGGCAATCCTCTTGCCATGGCGGCAGGCATTGCAACACTTACGCAACTAAAAAAACCGCGCTTTTATAATGCTCTGGATGAAAAAGCTGATAAACTTGCTATTGGCCTTGAAAAAGCAGCTGAAAAGGCAAAGATAAAGGCAAGAATAAAAAGGGTGGGCTCAATGATAGGTCTTTTCTTCACTGATAAAGATGTTATTAATTTTGACGATGCAAAGACCTGCGATCTTGATATGTTTTCAGCCTTTTACAAGGGCATGCTCGAAAAAGGTATTTATCTCGCGCCATCCCAGTTTGAAACCATTTTCGTTTCATCGGCTCATAGCGTAAAAGATATAGATGCTACAATAAAAGCGGCGGAGAAAGTGCTGGGTTCTATCATGGAATAGACCTTACCCTCCCTGTGGAAAGATCGTGTAAAGGAATCAGAATATCCGCCATCTTCTTTATCTTCTGGGCGGAATCATAAGCCTCCATCACATTTATATGCACACCAGAAGCAACAGCAGGGCCGTTTGCCGGAAAGTTTTTTTCATTACAACAAAAACCTGTGATAATCGCCTTCCCGTTTGAAGTATTTATTGAAATAGACTGACCTCCGACAGTATGACCGGGCGTAAAAATCACATCAATCCCGTCAAATATATTTGCGTCTCCATCCACTTCGATCACATTTACATCATCAAGCACATCCGAATAATACCTGTGGTCGATCGGATGAGGTTTTTTAAAAAATTCAAGCTCAGCCTTCTGAACATACACATCTGCGACCGTACATTTATAATCGTTTTCACAATGATCATTATGAAGATGGGTATGAATGATCACATCGATTTCTTGAGGCTTCAGATTCACGGTTGCAAGCGCCTCCTCAAATTCAAGTATTTCAAATCCACACTTTTCCCCTGCTCCATCAGGCACGACAAACTGTTCAAGCCCTGTATCAACCAGAATGTTTTTGCTGCCTCCTTTTATGTAAAAAACATAAATAGGAAGAAGAATCCTTTTCCCATAATCACGAAGATAGGTCATGACCCCCTGGTCTGTTTCATTAATGCCAACAGCCAGAGGATGAATTGTATATTCACGCATAACCGCCTCATTCTTTGGGTTTTTGATGGAATAACCATCAATTATTCACGACCTTCATATATCAATTTGCCGGACATCCGGGCCTTTTCAAAAGCCCGTACAACATCGGGATCAAATTGAGTTCCTTGATTTCTTGATATCTCCTTAAAAGCATCCTCCGGTTTTAAGCCTTTTCTATATGGTCTATCACTGGTCATTGCATCAAAGGTGTCAGCCACCGCCAACAGTCTTCCTTTTATAGAAATATTTTTACCGGTCACGCCCCCTGGATAACCCTTGCCGTCAAATCTTTCATGGTGCTCAAGGATATAGGGTATTACAGGTTCCAAGAAAGAGATGCCTTTGACTATTTGAGCGCCGATTAAGGGGTGTAATTTCATTTCATTGTATTCATTATCGGTAAGCCTTCCCGGTTTGTTCAGAATAGAATCGTGAATGCCTATCTTGCCAACGTCATGAAGAGCCCCTCCCCAATCAATAAGCTCTATCTCGTTTTTGCCCCAGTTAAACTCCTCGGCTATTGCTTTAGAGAATCGAGCAACTCTCTCAGAATGGCCTTTCGTGTATGGATCACGCGCTTCTATGGAGTTGGCAATGGCTTTGATGGTATAGAAGTAAGCAGATTTCAGATCGTCAAGCAAGTATATATTTTCCAGGGACAGGGAAAAGAAATCTACGAGAATGTGTAGAAGTCTTAAGGTTTGCTGTCTTATGAAATCTTTGTCTTCTTCAAAGACAATGACAACTGCGCCTATAGTCCTTTCCAGGTTGGAAAGAGGGGCTATCATGATACTTAGATGCCGACCGTTTTCTTTTCCAAAGACTTCAGCCCGGGCACTCAGGGGAATGCCTTTGCTGATGGCCCGTCCGAAGTTTCCCAGGCTGATTTGAGCCTCGACCTCCTTTTGAATAACAGGCGAAAGTTTTTCAGGTTTTGATATCTTGTGGACAAACTCAATACCCCCCTCTTCTACAAGAAAGACAGAGCAAACTTCGATTTTGACCAGTTCCCCGAGCCTGACAAGCCATGTCTCAAGTACGTGATGAACATCATAAGATAAGAGTACCTTGGATTGAAAGTGGCTTAACCGATCAAGCTTATCCTGAATGCTAATAAGCGCTTTGTTCGATTCTTCCAGAAAGCGGAGTTTTTTGACTATTGGTTCAACTTCATTTTGATCAATTAGTATCTGTTTGTTTTGCATTTTATATAAATCTTTTACAGCCTCAGGCACTTCCCACTTCTCTAAAATCAAGCTTGCTAAAAGGAATAACAGAGCTCTGGCAGATTATTAAAATTCCATAACAGAAATGCTTTCCTCAAAAAGTTTTGTGGATCTTTGCATAACATATTCAAGATCACTTAACTTAAGATCCAGGATTTCCCATGCTTTTTGATTAACAATCGGCACCCGTTTTTCTCCGCCTGATCCCATGCGAAGAGCTATGCAGAGAGTGTTCCCGATGTGAACGGCCGCCATCTCTTTAGTTATGGTGCGCGGCATACGGGAAAAATGATGGTAGGCTATCATGTTGATTGTTCTTCGGGGCAAGGACCACTTTTCAGCCAAGGCTTCCCCTGTCTGAGTATGATCAAAACCCATTATCTTTTTTTCCGATTCAGATATCTGAGATCCGGTCTCCGCAACATCGGCTACTACATTGTTAAACTCTTCGCGCAAATAGGTAGCATGGATCAGTTTTCCTATGTCGTGAAGCAGGCCTCCCGTAAAAACATCTTCCGGGTCTTTTATGTAAGCGGTTTCAGCCAGAACCTTTGCTAAGATCGCGCATCCTATGGCATGTTTCCAGAACTTCTCCATATTAAATGCGCTGCTTGATTTGAATCCTTTTACAATTTTATACATAGAAGTTGCAAGCACCAGGCTTTTTATTTCGTTCAGCCCCAAAATTACGATGGCCTGCTGCAGGTCCCCGATTTTATTGTAAAAACCATAGGATGCTGAATTGACAATTTTGAGCACCATGGCTGCTATAGCCTGATCTTCAGAGATGATGTTGCTTATCTTTCTGATTGATGAGTCAGGTGCATTCAGAAGATGTGAAAGCTTCATATAAATAGTAGGTAGGGTCGGCAAGCCGCCGATAGAACTTATTATTCTATCAATCTTTTTCGATTCCATCAGTAGAATCCTTAATTTGATTTGCGATCTGTTTTAACCTTAGCTTTTTAACAATCTTGTATATTTCCTCCATGACAGGATTAGCTTCAAAAGGTGGGAATAATTCATCAAGCTCCTTTTCAATCAATTCAACATCATCATTCGACAGAGCGTCCATTTCTTCTTTTACCAGTTGATCGCTGTCAATATCCTTTATGTCAACCGTGGTGACTCCCCAGGTCTTAAAAGAATTGATATGTTTTTCCGTCAGCAATTTACCTTCACCCAGTATGACAGCGCCATGTCTGTTCTTAGCAGCCTGCGCCAAAACCATACCGGGCTTTAGATCATTTATACTTAATATGCCCATAAACTAATCTCATGTTGTAGAATTAAAGATTTTTGTTGGATTCTTACATTTTTTCCACGGTATGTCGAGTGTTTTTACTTTCCACCAGTTCCGGAAATCGTTCGTTCAATTATAATATATAATATTAAAAAATATTATCACAAACAACGTATAAATGCAACAAAAACCATCACCACAGCCTGCTCCTCAACCTCCGCCGTTGCCAAACTCCTTCTGTTATTATGTTCTACGGGTATGTTTCCGCATGTCAAGTATTGAATAATTCACTTTGGATTTTTTGCTGTAATAAAGGGAAAAAATCCTTAAAATTAACAACTTGAACGGGAAGAGATGCAAGCGTAATGTCCTGCTATAAAACCTTGACTAAGAATAAGGATTATATTAATTATCATGAAGAGTTAATTGGCACCCTCTTTAAAGACTATCTCACTGATCCCAAACATGCTCACGAGGAGATGCAGAAAGTCTTTAAGGCCGGGACAGCTCGCCGCAGGCGTGGCTCACGAGATTAATAATCCAACCGGATTTATCAGCAGCAAACTGAATGTCCTTGCAGGCTATAACAAGGATTTTGCCCACCCAGGATGTAGGAAAGGGAACAGGTTTGGGCATAAATATTGCTTACAACATCATTAAAAAGCATAAAGGGACCATAGGTGTGGGAAGTACGATAGGCAAGGGAATAACTTTTACGATTCGGATCCCGATTGGTCGAGTAGTCGAGTAGTTAAATGGTTGAGTATTCGAGCAGAGAGCGGAGAGCAAAGAGCAACCAGTAACAAGCAACCAGTAAGGAGAATTTTTAATGACATCCAAGTATCAACATTCAATTTTGCTTGTAGATGACGAGGTTTCTATTACAGAATCGCTTAAACGAATTTTTCGCAAGGAAGATTACAGGATTTTCACAGCTTCCAGCGGAAAGGAAGGGCTTGAGCTGCTTAACACGTTAGAGGAGCCTGTTTCACTGATTATCTCTGATCAACGCATGCCGGAGATGACCGGTACTCAATTTCTGGAAAAGGCAAGGAAAATTTTTCCTGATGCCGGAAGATATCTTATGACAGGTTATTCCGATATGGATGCTGTTATTGATGCCGTTAACAAAGGAAAAATTCACAGGTATCTGAGCAAACCGTGGAATGATGATGAGCTGCTGGTTCAGGTTCGACAGTTGCTTGAGCGGTATGAACTGACGCTGGAAAACCGGCGTCTTTTAGAACTTACGAGCACACAAAACAAAGAACTCAATGAGCTTAACAAAAATCTTGAGAAAAAGGTAAGTGAAAGAACCCTGGAAGTCAGGCAAAAAAATATAGCATTAGAAGAAACCAACAAAAAACTGGAAGAGAGTTTTTTAGACACAATTCGATTGATGTCTTCATTGATTGAAAATTTAAATCCCGAACTGGGAAGATATATGAAACATGTAGCGCAACTTGCAAGAAAGGTTGCCGAAGAATACGGGCTGGACAGTGAAGAGCTTGATCAGATTGAAATAGCCGGCATGATACATGATGTCGGCATGCTGGGATCATCCCCAAGGGAATTATTAAAGGATGAGGAAGATATGCGCGAGGAGGAATTAAAGATGTACCGCCAGCATCCTGTTATTGCTTCGATCTGTCTCGAAACTGTGGAAAGATTGAATAAAGTATCTAAAATTGTACTCTATCACCATGAAAACTTCGACGGCAGCGGTTTCCCTAATGGCTTGAAAGGAGACGAAATTCCTTTGGGGTCGCGTATCATAGGAGCTGCAGCGGATTATTGCAACATAGCATACAGGTGGCCGAAGGATATAAAATATATTCTTGACAAAGCAAGAATATATTTTGGCCCGGCAACCAGGAATTTTAATGTTACAGAGCCTGAAAAAATGATCGAAGAAGTCGCGCCAAAGATCATTATGATCGGCGCTCACCAGAAATATGATATCGGTGTTGTAACAAAATTGATAAAAATAGCAGGGGAAGCAAAATTATTTGAAAAAGAAAAGAAAAGTCAGGAACTGCGGATCGGTTATGAAAAGTTGAAAGAAGGCATGATCCTGGCGCAAGATCTTCATTTAAAAGACGGCAGGCTTTTACTCGCCAGTGGCAGGGAAGTTAAGAAATTGTCAGTAGCCTCCATTCAAAAACTTGGAAAAAACGAGCTCATAGACGAGTGGATTAATGTATTTATTTAATAGGCAGGAAATTTAGAATGGGCGACTACCATCATACAATCTTGTGTGTGGATGACGAAGAGAATATACTGAATTCTATAAGACGATTACTCCGAAAGGAAAACTACAACTTGTTGACAGCTTTAAGCGGCGAAGAAGCGCTGAGGATTCTTGAAGAAAATGATGTTCAGCTGGTGCTTTCCGACCAGAAGATGCCACAGATGAGCGGCATGGAATTTCTGTCACAAGTAAAAAAAAAATATCCTGATGTGATCAGGATCATCCTTACAGGCTATACGGGAGTAGATTCAATCACCGAATTGATCAATAAGGGAGATCTGTATAAATTTTTTCTGAAGCCGTGGAATGATCAAAATTTAAAGCTGGAAATCACCAGGGCACTGGAACAATACGACCTTATTTGGACAAATAAGATACTTCATAAAAAGGTTCTGGAACAAAATGAAGCGCTACAAATAACAAATAAAAATCTGTCGGAGTCGATCCAAAAAACAACAGAGGAGCTTGAAACCAAGAATCATGCTCTGGAGCTTTCACGTGCCATCCTGGGATGCCTCCCTGCTCCGGTCATTTGTGTCAGCGTTAGAGGAATGATTGTGTCGATCAATCAACAGGCGCAATCCTTGTCAGAGAGCAGCAAGAGTATTGAGATTGGGAAGAAGCTTTCTGATTACTTTCCAAATGATATGCGAGAAAAGATTGATGAAGCGATTATGTGCCGCACACCCGTAACACTAAAGGGATACCGGTTATCAGGAACAAGCTATGACATTGATTTAACACCACTTTCCGGAAGGTTTAGCGGCAAAGGATTTGTCCTGTTTTTCAGACCATCAACGAGTAACGAGTAACGAGCACCCTGACATGGCTGAACTTAACGAAAGAGAGAAAAACTGGTGGTCAAGATTGTTTAATAAGGAGAATCTCCACAATGCTTAATCGATCATTACTTATAGTAGATGATGAGCCAAATACAATCAGCAGCCTTAAACGCCAGCTCAGGCACGAGAGCTATTCCATTTATTCGGCAAATTCAGGGGAAGAGGGACTTAGAATCCTGAAAGAGAATGACGTAGGTGTGGTGCTCTCCGACCTGAAAATGCCTGAAATGGATGGCATTACCTTTTTGGAGAACGTCAAACAAATTAAACCGGATGTTGTCAGAGTTCTTCTTACAGCCCACGGTACTCTTGAAAATGCCATGGACGGTATCAACCGTTCGCAGGTGTTCGGATATTTGACCAAGCCCTGGTCATTTGAGGCATTAAACGGAACGGTTGAGGGGGCTTTTCAATATTATAACCTGGTCCAGGAGAATAAACGGCTTCAAAGATTAACCAAAGAACAAAATAAACAACTAAACATCGTCAATGAAAATCTTGAAAATCTGGTCCATGAACGAACTTTAGAACTTGAAGGGGCTGTACGGGAAGGCGTTGTAATGCTCGCCCTGGCAGCAGAGGCAAAAGATGACGACACCGGAGAGCATATTTATAGAATTCAGCGGAATACTCGCGATATATGTGCGGCTCTGGGCATGTCCTCTGAGAAAACAGAGAAAATCGCATTTTTCAGCATCATGCATGACATTGGCAAAATCCACATCCCTGATAGTATCTTGCAAAAACCAGGCCCATTGAGCGTTGAAGAATGGGTGATAATGCAAGAGCATTGTATCGCAGGGGAAAAAATTCTGGGAAATAAATCATTTTACCGGATTGCACGTGAAATTGCCAGAAGTCATCACGAACGTTGGAATGGAAGCGGATACCCTGATGGATTAAAGAAGGATTCAATTCCTCTGCCTGCCAGAATTGTAACTATAGCTGATATCTTTGATGCCTTGACCCATGAGCGGCCTTATAAACAGGCATGGCCTTTTGAAGAAGCATTGGCGGAAATGGAGATGTTGTCCGGAAAAGTGTTTGATCCTGAGATATTGAAAGCATTTTTTAGAATACAGAGTGCAAAAGCAAAAGCCTGAGTTCCTTATACCCATAATACCAAAAACCAGATTACTTTTTGTTGATGATGAAAAAGGTTACCGGGAGAGTTTTCGCCGGTCCATGAGGAGAGAGGATCGGAGACTATCCTGACATGGTCAGGGAATGGTTAAAGTCATTTTTTAGATTATTATTGAAATACAAGGGAGTGGTCAGGCTGGCCAAGGCCGCTGAAAAGGCGGTAGGTTGGGTTGAGGAACGAAACCCAACAATAATGACCTGAGAAATGGGGGGTGAGGAAAGATACATGAGCTATTTACAAAATGTTAAACAGGATAACATTGTAGTGTTTTCACTTGATGAGCCACGCTACGCATTGTATTTATCCACAGTTGTACGGGTCGTCCGCTCGGTGGAAGTCACTCCTTTGCCAAAGGCTCCGGAAATCGTTACGGGTATTATCAATTTCCATGGGGAGATTATACCGGTTATTGATATGCGCAGGCGCTTTAAACTGAGTAGTCGTGAAATCGAACTGGAAGATCAACTTATTATTGCGCAAACATCGAAACGGCTTGTAGCGCTTATGGTAGATTCAATTACCGCCATATGTGAATGCAACCAAATACAAGTTGTGAGCACTGAGCAAGCCTTTCCTTTTGCAGATTATCTTTCAGGTGCGGCAATAATGGATGACAATCTTATTCTGATTACCGACCTTGATAAGTTTCTTTCGCTTGACGAAGAGAAGACGCTGGAAACAGCAATGCTGGATATGACAAATGAGTCATAATCTTCCGGATGATCTTTTGTTGCGGTTAAGCAGGACAATAGCTGTCAAAACTGCTTTGCACTTCCCAAAGGAACGATGGAAAGATCTGGAACGCAATGCAGGTCCTGTCGCAAAAAAGTTCGGTTATCCGGGCATAAAGGAATTTACTTTATATCTGGAATCTTCTCCTTTAACAGTTGATCAGATTGAAATTTTAGCGAGTCATCTCACTGTCAGCGAAACATATTTCTGGCGCGAGCCCCAATCTTTTGAAGCTTTAGAACAAAAAATCCTGCCGGAATTGATTCGTTCACGGATGCAAAAAGAAAAACGTTTACGAATCTGGAGCGCCGGTTGTTCATCGGGTGAAGAACCATACTCCATTGCGATCGCACTAAAGAGATTGATACCTGATATAAAAGACTGGAATATAACAATTCTGGCAACAGACATTAATCCAAGAACTCTAAAGAAAGCGATGAGAGGTATATACGGGAAGTGGTCATTCCGAAATGCACCTGACTGGCTACAAGGGAAATACTTTCACGACAGGGAAGATGAAAAACATGAGATTCTTCCCGAGATAAAGAAGATGGTAACATTCGCACATCTAAATTTAGCGGAAGCCAATTACCCATCCCCTTTGAACAATACGAACGCGATGGACATTATTTTTTGCAGGAACGTGCTGATGTATTTTACGGGGGAACGCGTTAAACAGGTCATACATAATCTTCACCATTCTCTTTCAGACGGCGGTTGGCTGATTGTTAGTTCGAGTGAACTCTCTCAGCAGGTGTTTTCGCAGTTTACTTCGGTAAATTATCCAGGAGCTATTATCTATCTGAAAGATCATCAGAAAACTAAAAGGCTGAAACCTGTTCCTTTTGCAGAAGTTCCCCAGTTACAAAAGCATTTTCATTTGCCGCTGAAACCTGTTCACAAAATTGAAAAGATAAAACCAGTACTCCCTGAAATCAAAAAAGAAGATATTAAGGAAACAGAAAGTCCCTTGCCGGGCCTGTCGAATTATGAAGAAGCATTGAATTCGTATTCGCAAGGCAGCTATGCTGAAGTAATAGATATACTTGAACATCATGCAGCGACTCCCGAAGAATTTGTTCTTTTGATACGGGCGCTTGCCAATCAAAATAAGCTGACTGAGGCAATAGCCCAATGCGAAAGGGCTATTGCCATAAACAAGCTTCATCCCGGATTGCACTTTCTCTTTGCTGCAATACTTCAGGAACATAACCAGATCAGCAAAGCGATTACTTCGCTAAACCATGTTATCTATCTCGATCCGAACTCTGTTCCGGCATATTATACCATGGGGAACATATTTCTGCGGCAGGGAGGCGCTCTTCGGGCAAAAAGAAGTTTTGAGAATGCGCTGGCGCTTTTGAAAAAATGCAACGATGACGATATTGTACCGGAATCTGAAGGACTGACAGCCGGCAGATTGAGAGAAATAATTAATGCAACAATCAAATCAAGGGTATTATCATGAAAACGAAGCCGGATTCATCAGGAACAACGCAGAAGTCCAAGGTAGATTGGGACGGGCTTCATAGTAGAATTAATGCAACGCAAGAACTGCTGGCAAATAAGGCGGTTTTATCTAAGGAAGAAAAGCGTTCAATACTTAAGGAGCGAGCCCGTGTTCTGGCGCTGGAATCCAGGGATGAAACAGTCAAACAAGAGTTTACCGAGATCATCGAGTTTCGTTTAGCATCTGAAACGTATGGAATAGAAACCGCATTTGTTCGCGAATCGTTTCAACTAAAAGATTTTACACCGCTGCCGGGTACACCGCCTTTCGTGCTTGGGATTATTAATGTGCGCGGGCAAATTCTCTCGGTGCTTAATATTAAAAATCTCTTTGATCTACCCGGGACTGGTTTGGGCGAACTCAATAAATTGATCATCATTTGCAACGACCGGATGGAGTTTGGAATTCTGGCAGACGAAATTATTGGTGTGCGAAATATTATCCTTAGTAAACTGCAGCGGTCGCCTACAACACTTGAGGGGCTGAAGGAAGAATATCTTAAAGGCATAACCAATGATCGTTTGATTGTCTTAGATGCGGAGAAATTGTTATCTGATAAAAATATTACCGTTAATGAAGAGGTAAGTATTGCCTGAACGAAAACTATCCAAAGTTGTCATTTCGAGCAGAGCGAAAAATCTTATGACACTAAAAATAGAAATTGGAAATTGGAAATTGGAAATTTGGCCTTCATGCTTTTGTACTATTCTTCCAAATTTCCAATTTCCAATTTCAACGTTCCGTGAACGGTTACAAAAATTAGTATTAATCTTGATAAAAGGAGAATTGTGGCATGTTTAAAAATATGAAAATTGGTTTGCGGTTGGCATTGGGCTTTGGCCTTGTGCTTGTTTTTATGATCACCTTGATTCTCCTTAGTTTTAATGCGATGGACAAAATTTATGCGGCACTTGAAGTGATCGTAAAAAATGAAAATGTCCGTTCTCGTCTGGCTAATAATATGGTTGATGACACAAGAGAAGTATCCATTGCCCTCCGCAATATATTCCTGGATCACTCCAGAACAGAGGAAATGGAAAAGAGGATTTATGAAATCAGAGAAAATTATGATGCGGATTTTAAAAAATTCGAAGAATTAGTCGGAAAGGACGAGACAAAGACGCTTGAGCTAATTTCAAAAATCAAGGTTGGCCGGGATGAATCAAGAGCGCTGAACAATCAGGCATTTGAACTGGGTATGGCGGGAAAGTATAAGGATGCAACCGATCTCATACTTAATAAAGCCAGGCTTTGTGTGAGGCAATGGATAACGGATACTGACAATCTGATAAAATCTGAGGACGAGCACACTTTGCTACGCTATGATGAAGCACAAAAGCAATACGACAGTACAAGTAAACTCATGGCAATAATGAGTGCGGCAGCCATAGTGTTTTCTGTGGTGATAGTTATCTTCCTGACCTTAAGTATTACCAGACCTTTAAGGATAAGTGTGGATGCCGCAAACAGGATTGCTGCAAAAGATTTGACGGTAGATATTTCTACATCTGAGAAACGAGGAGATGAATTAGGTGTCCTGATACAGTCCTTCAGCATAATGCTTGAATCACTCAGAGCGCAGATGAAGGGGATTATGGATGGAGTGAATATACTTGCAAGTTCTTCCAGTGAAATACTGGCTTCGACCACACAGATAGCATCAGGCAGCGCCGAAACAGCTACATCAATAAGCGAAACCTCGACAACGGTCGAAGAGGTCCGCCAGGCTGCACAGCTATCATCCGAAAAAGCCAGGAATGTTTCCGACACAATGCAGCGTACCGCTCAAGTAACTCAAACAGGGCAGAAAGCTGTTGAAGAAACAGTTTCCGGAATGAATCACATCCGCAATCAAATGGAATCCATCGCAAACACCATCGTGAACTTAAGCGAGCAAAGCCAGTTAATCGGCGGTATAATTGCATCTGTGAATGATATTGCCGATCAATCTAATTTATTAGCGGTAAACGCCGCCATCGAAGCATCAAAAGCCGGGGAATCAGGGAAAGGTTTTACCGTAGTAGCGCAGGAAATAAAAAGTTTGGCAGAGCAGTCTAAAAAAGCCACAGCTCAGGTGCGCAATATCTTAAGCGATATTCAGAAAGCTACAAGCGCGGCAGTAATGGCAACGGAACAAGGCAGCAAAGCCGTAGAGACAGGTGTCAAGCAATCAACACAAGCAGGTGAAACAATCCGAGTGTTATCGGAAAGCAGTGATGAGGCATTGCAAGCTGCAACTCAGATTGCAGCATCGAGCCAGCAGCAGTTAGTTGGAATGAATCAGATAGGTTTGGCAATGGAAAACATCAATCAAGCCGGAGTTGAGAATGCAGCAAGTATGAAACAATCTGAAAACACAGCGAAGGATCTGAACGAGTTAGGACTCAAATTAAAGCAAATGGTTGAGCAATATAAATTATAAAGGTGGTTACTGCGATGAACATCAAAGAAGAAGAATTTTTAAAACGACTTCTGGCTACCTTTAAGCTTGAGGCTGAAGAGCATTTACATGCGATCTCTACAGGTCTCATCGAACTGGAGAAATCCACTGACTCTGAAAAAACAGCAGGATTAATCGAGACAATATTCCGCGAGGCACACAGTTTAAAGGGCGCTGCACGTTCCGTGAATATAAGAGACATTGAAACTATATGTCAGGCGCTGGAGGATGCGTTCGCCGCGTTAAAACGAAAAGAGATTTCTTTGACGCAGGATAGTTATGATCTGTTACATAAAGCGGTGGATAACATCAAACAATTAGTTTCAGTCCCGGATTCAAAACAATCATCATCCACTCAATTGTCTATCAGGGAGCTTATTCAGCAATTGCTGAATAGCACAAAAGGAGTACGACAACCCGGACAGGCAAAAGAGCCGGCAAGAAAACAACCGGTAAAAGAAGTGCGAGCGGCGCGCGATGAAACAATACCTGCATCTTTACTTCAAGATGAAGTTGTTACAGTGAGAATACCCAAAACCAAGTTGGAACCGCTATTCCTTCAAGCCGAAGAAATGATTCAAGCGAAAATCGCAACAGCTCAACGAGCTGCGGAATTGCAGGCTCTGAGCGACTCGCTTGAATGGTGGAAAACAGAATCACGTAAATGGAAAACCCGGCACTCAACTAACCGCGAACGTCATTACAACGAGTGGATGGAGTGGAACGAACAGCAGTTAGACGAGATAGAACAAAAGATGCTTTCCATTACGCGTGCTGCTGAAGGCGATCAGCGCATAGTTGGGCGGATGGTGGACGATCACCTGGAGGCAATGAAAACAATTTTAATGCTTCCGGTTGCTTCCCTGGTGGAAGTATTCCCCCTGCTTGTGCGCGATCTTGCGAGCGATCAGAATAAACAGGTAGAATTGATTCTCCATGGAACGGAACTTGAAGTTGACAAACGGGTATTAGAAGAATTGAAAGATCCTCTCATTCATCTGTTAAAAAATTGTGTGGATCATGGCATCGAAAAACCGCATGAACGCACGCTTATAAACAAGCCGGTTCGCGGAATAATCAATCTTACATTCAGCGTAACGGAAAGTCGCCGGTTGGAAGTCGTTATCTCCGACGACGGTCTGGGTATCGACCTGGATAAAGTTTGTGCCGCCGCAATCAAAGCGGAACTTGTTTCAGACGATGCAGCATCAAAACTTGGCGCACAGGAAAAATTATCGTTAATATTTCAGTCGGGCGTAACAACAAGTTCCATAATCACAGATATATCCGGTCGTGGTCTGGGTATGGCAATAGTGCAGGAGAAGATCGAAAAGCTCGACGGCACTATAACTGTTGAAAGCCAACCCAATATTGGTACAACATTCCGCCTTATTCTACCACTTACACTTTCGACGTTCAGAGGAATTTTGGTAGAAGCAGGCGATCAATTTTTCGTTTTGCCGACCATCAATGTCGAACGTACTGTCAGAGTAAATAAGGAGGAAATAAAGACGGTAGAAAACCGGGAAACAATAATGATCGATGGACAAATCGTTCTTTTAGTAAGTTTATGCAAGGCGCTTGGAGTGCCTGTTCTTAACAATGGCTCTTCACCGAATACATCGGGAACTCTGACGGCTGCGAATGTACTTCGGGTTGTTGTTCTTGCCTATGTCGATAGACGTATTGCTTTTCAGGTAGATGAGATTATCGGTGAGCAGCAGATTCTTGTAAAAAAGCTGGGAAGACAACTGAGACGGGTCCGCAACATTGCCGGCGCTGCTGTACTGGGCTCCGGAAAAGTGGTTCCTGTTATAAATGTTTCTGATTTAATGAAATCAGCAATACGAACGGAAATGGCTGCTATTACTGCAAGTGGTGAAGAAAAGAAATCTGAAAAAACATACAGAATGTTAGTAGCGGAAGATTCGATAACATCGCGTAACCTGATAAAGAACATTCTTGAATCTGCCGGCTATGAAGTAGTAACATCCGTTGACGGCGCAGATGCTTTCACGAAAGCCCTTACTGGAGAATTTGATTTGATTGTATCTGATGTAGATATGCCGAGGATGAACGGTTTTGAGCTTACTACAAAAATTCGTAAGAACAAAAGGCTTGGAGAATTGCCGGTTGTGCTGGTCACAGCTCTTGAATCACGCAAAGATCGTGAGTATGGTATTGAAGTCGGCGCAAACGCTTATATTATAAAAAGCAGTTTCGACCAGAGTAATTTATTAGAAGTGATTCAAAGACTTATATGAGGGGTCGGGGGTCGGGGGTATGAGTATAAAAAGTTACAGGGATTTGGAGGTATGGCAAAAGGCTATGGAGTTAGTAGTGCAATGCTATCAAATTACGAAGGGTTTTCCCGTGAATGAGGTATACGGACTTGCCAGTCAGTTACAGCGTGCGGCAGTATCTGTTCCGGCAAATATCGCTGAAGGCAGGTCGCGGCAGCATAATAAAGAATTTATCCAGCATATATCCATTGCCTATGGCTCACTTGCGGAACTTGAGACCCATATCGAGATAGCTAAACGCTTAAGATACATTGCCGCAGATACAGCGGTGGAATTGATTGATAAAACTTCGACAATCGGACGAATGCTTAATGGCTTGCGAAGATCCTTAGGAAAAAACGAGATGGGAAGAGGCACAACATGACTGATCCCCAATCCCCGACCCCTGACCCCCGACCCCCGATCAAAGTTCTCATAGTGGAAGATTCACGCGTGATGCAGGAATTACTGGCTCACATTATTAACTCAGACCCGATGCTTCGTGTAGTAAGTATAGCCGGTAACGGTGAAGAAGCTATTGATGCTGTAAATAAATTTTGTCCCGATGTTATTACCATGGATATTTGTATGCCTAAGATGGATGGCATTACCGCGACGCGCCGGATAATGGAAACCCACGCGATCCCCATTGTCATCGTTAGCGGAAACAATCAGGCAACAGAAGTCGCTTGTTCATTCCAATTATTGGAAGCCGGCGCTGTAGCAGTGCTTCTACGTCCGCCTGGTATCGGTCATCCCGATTACAAAAGAGCCGCCGGTGAGCTCATCCAGACGCTAAAGCTGATGTCTGAAGTTAAGGTTGTGACGCGTACTCAGCGCGTTACGAAAGAGCGCATAATCTCGCCGCCATCATCCGTACCATATATACCGAAATCAACTTCGACAGCAGAGATAATTGCAATCGGGGCTTCAACCGGAGGGCCCCATATACTCAAAAAAATTATTTCCGGATTGCCTAAGAACCTTCCGGTTCCATTGCTTATCGTTCAGCACATTGCCCGGGGATTTGTGGAAGGATTTGTTGAATGGCTTTCCAGTACATGTAACTTTCCATTACATATTGCTGCGCATGATGAATATCCCTTACCCGGTCATGGCTATGTTGCTCCTGATGATTTTCACATGGGTGTCGGCAGCGATGGTCAAATTGTGTTGAGCAATCATGCGCCGGAAAATGGTCTTAAACCGTCGGTTGCTTATCTGTTTCGTACAACGGCACAAGTTTTTGGTTCCAGAGCAGTAGGCGTATTATTAACCGGAATGGGTCGGGATGGAGCAGATGAATTGAAATTAATGAAAGAAAAAGGGGCTGTAACTTTTGCTCAAGATAAAGAAAGTTCTGTAGTGCACGGTATGCCAGGGGCGGCAATAAAACTTAATGCGGCAACGCATATTCTATCACCGGAAAATATAACAGCGGCTCTTACTGCTTTAACAAAAAGATGAAAGGGGTAATATTATGGAAGCTGAAAAGAATGCTAAAAATGATATTGATCAAATCTTAATAGTCGAAGACAGCCCCACTCAGGCTGAGCAGTTGAAATACTTGCTTGAGCAACACAACTATACAGTTCTGGTTGCCGAAAGCGGTAAAGAAGCGCTTACACTACTTGATGAACACACACCCTTGCTCATCATCAGCGATATAGTAATGCCGGAGATGAATGGTTACGAACTCTGTCAGGAAATAAAATCAGGTGAGAGCACCAGGGACATTCCGGTTATTCTGCTTACATCTCTTTCCGGTGCAGAAGATGTGCTTGAAGGTCTTGCTTGTGGAGCTGATAATTTTCTTACTAAACCCTATCACAAAGATTATCTTATATCACATATTGAACAGATTCTGGCAAATAAAAAACTGTACAAAAGTGAACGAGTAAGAGTTGGTGTGGAAATTCTATTTGGAGGAAAGAAACGTTTTATTACAGCAAACCAGCAACAAATGCTCACATTGCTAATTTCATCATATGAAGCAGCAGTCCAAAAAAATAAAGAATTGGTTAAGTCCCGGGAAGAGTTAATAATGTTTAATGAACGGTTAGAAGAATCAGTTAAGGAAAGAACCGCAGAACTCTCGGCAGAAATTGCTACTCGCAAAAGTGCAGAAGAAACACTTCGGGAGAGCGAGGCTAAATACAGAAATCTAACCGAAAGCCTCGATGAGTTGATCTACCGGGCGGATCCGGAAACCTTTGTGGCCACCTATGTGAATCGTGCGGTCGAAAAAATCTGTGGCTATACAGTAGAAGAGTGGCTTGGAGATCCAACACTGTGGGAAAGCACCATTTATCCTGAGGACAAGGAAAGGGTTTTTGCATTGTTCACAGAATCTCAGAGGAAGATAAAATCCGGCGCCGTTGAATACCGTATCATAAGTAAAGACAAAACAGAGCGATGGGTGGAGGATCACATCAGTTGGGAGAAAGACCAGCAAGGCAATGTCGTCTCACTGAACGGGGTGATATCTGACATCACCGAGCGCAAGCAGGCGGAGGAAGAAAAAAAGAAACTCGAAGCCCAGCTTTACCAGTCCCAGAAAATGGAGGCAATCGGCACTCTGGCCGGCGGCGTTGCCCATGATTTCAACAACCTGCTGACCGTCATCATCGGCAATGCCCATCTTGTATTGATGGATGTCATCAAGGATGAATCCTTACGCGAGAAAATAGAAGAGATCGAGAAAGCCGGGGACAAGGCGGCGTCTCTTACCCGGCAACTGCTTGCCTTCAGCCGCAAGCAGATAATTATACCCAGGGTTCTGGATCTTAATGAACTGTTAACAGGTATAGAGAAGATGCTCGGTCGCCTGATTGGGGAGGATGTTGAGCTGTTGACGATTCCGGAACCTGCATTATGGCGGGTGGAGGTGGACCCCGGGCAGATGGAGCAGGTGATCATGAACATGGCGATCAATGCTAAAGACGCGATGCCTCTGGGAGGAAAGCTCACCATTGAAACAGCCAACATAGATCTGGACGAAAGCTATTTTCGCAAGCACGGTATTGAAGGAGAAAAGCCAGGCCATTATGTGATGCTCGCTGTAAGCGATACCGGCATCGGGATGGACAAGGAAACCCTGTCCCGCATATTCGATCCTTTCTTTACCACGAAGGAAGTCGGCAAGGGCACGGGACTGGGCTTATCTACGGCATATGGCATTGTCAAACAAAACAATGGCTTTATCTGGGTTTACAGCGAGCCCGGACAGGGTTCCACCTTCAAGGTCTACCTGCCAAGAGCGGAGGGAGATGCGGACTCGGAGGAAAAACAGCGGCTCCCTGTAATCGAACTTGACGGTTCTGAAACCATTTTGCTTGTGGAGGATGATGACGGTCTTCGAAAATTTGCGCAAAAGGTTCTCCTGCTGCATGGATACAAAGTATTAGATGCTGAAAATGGAGAGGATGCTTTGAGGGTCAGCCAGGCGCACGAGGGGCCGATTCATCTGATGATCACTGATGTGGTGATGCCCAGGATGGGCGGGAAGGAGCTGTCAGAAAAGCTGCGACCTTTCTATCCCCGGATAAAGGTGATTTACATGTCGGGGTACACAGACAACGCCATAGTTGAGCACGGTGTTTTGGCGCCCGGACTGAATTTTCTCCAAAAACCTTTTGCACCGGAAAGTCTGGCGCGCAAGGTTAGGGAAGTGCTGGACGCTGAGAAATGAAAAGTGAAAAGTGACAGAATTCCTTCAATTTTCAATATACAATCCTCAATTTCTAGGGGGAACATGAATCAAGAAAATAGAGTAGATAATATAGAAGAAACTATAATACTGCCGGAAAAGGCCAGGATACTGGTAGTGGATGACGAACCTGTTGTTTTAAGACTTATTGATAATATTCTGAAAAAGCAAGGATATGAGATTTATACTGCTGATAAAGGCAGCAATGCTTTAAAGATCTTAAATGAAACATCCATTGACATATTAATTACCGATATCAATATGCCGAAAATGGACGGCATACAGCTCATTCATGAAGCAAAAAAGATAATTCCCGAGGTTCTGGTTATGGTTATAACAGGATTGCTTGAAATTGATTCGGCAATAAGTTTATTAAAAAGCGGTGTTTATGATTATATCACAAAGCCGATAGATCTTGATGGGATTGTTGCATCGGTTGACAGGGGCTGGAAGAGTCAAATGCTGGCTTATAAAAACAGGCGGTTGCTTCAAAATTTAAAACAGGCTAACGAAGCATTGAAAATTTCAAATGAAAGCTTCAATAATATCGTAAACAAAACTATTGATGGCGTTCTTGTCCTGAATCAAAAAGGAATTGTGCGTTTTATTAATCCTTCTGCTGAAATTCTTTTTAATCGCAGATCAGATGAAATCATGGGCGAGTTGTTTGGTTTTCCTTGTGTGGCAGATGAAATCATGGAGGTAAATATCCTGAGAAGTGGTGGAGAAAAAGGTGTTGCTGAGATGCATGTGATTGATACTGAGTGGGATGGAGAAAAAGCCTTGCTTGCATTACTGCGGGATGTGACTGAGCGCAAACGGGCGGAAGAAGCGCTGAAAAGAACCACTTACGATCTCAGACAAACGGTTGGGGAACGGAAAAACGCTTCTGAAAAAATAAAATCTCTTAATGAAAGTCTCAAAAATACGATTGATCAGGTCCAGAAAAAAAATGAGGAATTGGAACATGCGATAGAAGAACTAAAAACGACGCAAATACAGATAATGCAATCCGAAAAGATGGCTTCCATCGGACAATTGGCCGCAGGTATAGCCCATGAGATTAATAATCCCACCGGTTTCATCAGCAGCAACCTGAATACCCTGGCGGGCTATGACAATGATCTAAGGTCCTTAATAGCTCAATACAGTGACCTCATTACCGAGCTAAAGGACGACATGGCTACTGAAAAAGGACGAGCTTCAATTTTGGAGAAATTGGGCCGTATCAACGAACTTGAAAAGGAAATCGACATCGATTTTGTCCTGAATGACACCCCGAACCTGATCAAAGAAAGCCGGGAGGGAACCGAGCGTATAAAAAAGATCGTGATCGACCTGAAGGATTTTGCCCATCCTGACGACAAGGAACTCAAAGATGCGAATATAAACAATAGCATAGAATCAACCTTGAATGTGGTCTGGAATGAACTTAAATACAAGGCTGTTGTCACAAAGGATTATGGAGACCTGCCTCTTGTAGAATGCTATCCCCAGCAACTGAACCAGGTCTTTGTAAATCTATTGGTGAATGCGGCCCAGGCCATAGAAAAGCAGGGCGAGATCAGGATTACAACAAGAGCGCTGGATGGAAAGGTAGAGATCAAGATAAGTGACACGGGCAAAGGCATCCCCAAGGAAAACCTCTCTAAAATATTCGATCCCTTTTTCACCACAAAGGAGGTTGGAAAAGGAACAGGTCTCGGCCTCAATATTTCATATAAAATAATTAAAGAACACAATGGAACCATAGACGTGGAGAGCACAGTTGGCAAGGGAACAACTTTTACGATTCGGATCCCGATTGGTCAAGTAGTCGTGTAGGGAATTAGTCGAGTGGTCGAGCAGGAAAATAGTTGAGTGAAAAAATGGGCGATTAGTTACTCGTTACTGGTTGCTGGTTGATTAAATGATTGGTCATTTGTCGTTGGGTTTTTAAAATAGGCAGGATACCTTAACTTTTTCTTTGGCGACAGAATAAAAAAACAGGATCTTGTTTATCCTTGCCCGCCTCTGGAGGGTTATCCTGTCAAAGTTTTATTTTTATCCGTTTTTTTGTTCAAAATTCTTCATAAAATCTGTTAAAGCTTCTACCGCCTCTATTGTTGTGGGATTATAGATGGATGCCCTGCAGCCTCCTACGCTGCGGTGTCCTTTAAGACCGCCAAGCCCCTCTTCCAGAGCTTCCTGAATAAATCTTTTTTCCAGATCTTCGCCTGAAAGACGAAAGGTAACGTTCATTATTGACCGGCTGTCTGTGTCCGCAGTCCCTTTGTAGAACCCGCTTGAATCCAGGCAATCATAAAGAATATTTGCCTTTTTCAGGTTTATCTCTTCCATTTTTTCAAGGCCGCCGATCGTGTCTTCAAGCCATTTCATTACAAGCTGAATAGTATAAATCGCAAAGCACGGAGGAGTATTATACATCGAATTTTTTGAGGCATAGGTCGTATACTTAAGCATTGACGGCAAACCATCGGGCACCATACTTAACATATCATCCCTGATAATCACCATGCACACACCAGCCGGACCGATATTTTTTTGCGCTCCGGCATATATCAGACCGAATTGTTCCATGTCCAAAGGTCTGCTCATAATATCGGACGACATGTCTGCCACAAGCGGCACGCCATTGGTATCCGGGAAGGTTCTCCACTGTGTTCCCTTGATGGTATTATTCGAGGTAATATGGGCATAAACCGCATCATTGCTGAATTTAACATTTTGAGGAATATAGGAAAAACCCCTGTCTTCGGAAGATGCCGCAACTGTTATCTGTTTCCCCAGTATACGGGCTTCCTTTATAGCACTTGTTGACCATGTGCCGGTATCAACATAGTCTGCCGACTTTCCGTCGTGCAGAAAATTCATAGGAATCATGCAAAATTGCATGCTGGCTCCGCCCTGGATAAAAAGAACATGGTAATTTTCATCCAGCTTTAAAAGCCGTTTTGTTCTCTCTACAGCATCATTTATTACTTCATCAAACCATTTTGATCTATGGCTTAATTCAATAATGGACATGCCTGATCCGTTAAAGTTCAGGAATGAATCTTTGATTTCTTCAAGAACGCTAAGCGGAAGCGCCGCAGGCCCCGCATTAAAGTTATAAATTCTGTTTGCCTTCATAAATTTCCTCCAAACCCTGAGTTAATATAAAATTCACGGCTCCCTCGAACTGTTACATATAACAAAAACAATTTGTGTCAGCGTTCACGGAACGTGAACGGCTACCAATTTGTGCAGATAGAAAAAAATATGTCAATCAGTATTTTTGCTAAAAGCTCATAACCGGCTGTCAAGTATTGACAAACAACTCCCTTATATTTTAAGATATTATAAAATATAAAATCCATAAATAATGATGAATTCGTAAAAAGTCGAAAAGTTCTCTTTTCCGTCATTCCGGCGAAAGCCGGACACGAAGTGAAGCATCAGCGCTATCCAGTAAATTCAAGGCGTTGTGGATGCCGGATCAAGTCCGGCATGACGATTTTGGGGCTTTTTACGAGTTCATCAATAATGAGCCTGTAACAAAGACAAAAGAAACCAGCATGAAAATATACAATTATCCTTCAAAATCGGCTGACGCAAGGGTGGCATCGATTGTAAACCGCGGCTTAAGCTTTAAGAAAAAGGACTATATGGCTGTCACCCGTATTCTTGAGGATGTAAGGAAGAATGGGGACAAAGCCCTTGTTAAATATGTAAACCGCCATGACTCTCCTGGCCTGGACGTAAAATCGATTCAGGTAACACGCCTGGAAATTGATGCTGCCGCAAAAAAAGTAGGCCGTCCCTTTATACGATCTTTAAACAGGGCAATTTCGCAAATCAAAGGATTCCACAACCTGCAAATTAACAGGTCATGGATCAACACCGACAGACCAGGCGCTATCGTCGGCCAGATAATAAATCCTGTCGGCTCTGCCGGGGTTTATGTGCCCGGCGGAAAAGGGGGGAGCACCCCCCTGGTTTCCTCTGTGCTGATGGGTGCCATTCCTGCCAGGATAGCCGGTGTAAAACATATATCAATGGCAACCCCTGCGACAAAGGACGGAACCGTAAACCCTTATCTTCTTGTTGCAGCGCAAAAGGTCGGTGTTGATGCAATTTACAAAATTGGAAGCGCCTGGGCAATCGCAGCGCTGGCTTACGGCACCGAGACTGTTAAAAAAATCGATGTTATAGTCGGCCCTGGAAACATTTATGTTACACTTGCCAAAAAAATTGTTGCAGGTACGGTAGGGATAGATATGATAGCCGGGCCCAGTGAAATCCTTGTTATTGCCGACAGTGCGGCAAATCCGGAATTTATTGCCGCCGACCTTCTTTCCCAGGCGGAACATGATCCTTTAGCTTCCGCCATGCTCATTACCAGCTCCAAAGAAACAGCAAAAGCTGTTGCCGATGCCGTGAAAAAGCAGTTAAAAAACCTTTCAAGAAAAGAGATTGCCTCCCAATCTATTTCCAGATATGGCGCAATTATGGTTACTTCCGATCTTTCCGCTGCCATAGAGCTCTCAAACAGTATAGCGCCCGAGCATCTTGAACTTCAGATAAAAGAGCCATTTGAGTATATAGGACAAATCAAAAACGCGGGGGCTGTATTTATAGGCGATTACACTCCGGAACCTGTCGGAGACTATATTGCCGGGCCAAACCATGTTCTTCCAACCGCAGGCACTGCCAGATTCGCGTCAGCCCTTTCTGTCGATCATTTTATAAAAAAAACAAGCCTGATACACTATTCAAAAAAGGCCTTTATGAATGAGGCAAAAGATATTATACGGCTGGCCGAGATCGAAGGTCTTGATGCACATGTCAATTCAGTAAAGATCAGATTAAAGCATGCTTAGCGCCCCATCTCCCGGCAAGAGGATTTACCCCTTAAGTAAGCCCTTTTTCAGCATTTGCAATATCTTGAGACTCGCCCGGGTAATAAAGTAAACTATGCGCAGACAAAATAAATATCAATTAAGAAGAAGGGATAAAAGGGGGAAAACCGATAATGGTTTATCGGAGATAAAGTTAAGGCCAAAAGCAGATTCTGAGCTGAAAAAGGTTTTTTCGTCCATAGGTGTGCCCAAAAAATCTGCATTTAAGCCAGACCCTTTCCAGGTTAAAGCGATTTCCGCAATTAAAAAAGCTGACTGTCTTGTTACTGCTCCAACAGGCGCCGGTAAAACATGGATAGCTGAAAAGGCAATAGCGGAAATACATGTAAAGCGTGGTAAATCCTGGTATGCATCCCCTTTAAAGGCATTATCCAATTCAAAATATCATGAATTTTCAGCGATCTTCGGGGCTGACAATGTCGGGATATTAACGGGTGACAGAAAAGAAAATCCTGACGCGCCTATTATTGTTGGAACCACAGAGATATTGCGCAATCAGTTATACGATGCCATGCATTCAGGAGAAAGCTTATCAGTAGATCTGGTAATCCTGGATGAAGCCCATTTCCTGGGCGATGAAGAAAGAGGGGTTGTATGGGAAGAGATAATGATATACCTTCCTCCCAGAATACCTCTGCTTTTGCTCTCAGCTACAATCGGTAATGCGCACCAAATTGCAGGATGGCTCTTATCAATCCGCTCAAAAAAATGCATTGTAATTGAAGAAAAAAAAAGACCTGTTCCTCTTTTTCCCCTTTTTTTACATCCATCAGGGGAACTTCTTCCGCTTGTAACTCAAAACGCTAAGAAAAAAAATGTAACTATCTACAAAAAGGTCGGCAATTATTTAAATCAGAAGAATCCGCCGCTGATGGCTCGTCCGCGCAACCTTCCGCCATTTGGGCAAATCATGCATGTTTTAGATAAATATAATCTCCTTCCTGCTATTTTTTTTCTAAAATCACGCGCAGATTGTGATAACGCTCTTAAACTTTGCACAGAAGATCTTATAATCGATCAAAACAGGGAGGACAGAAAAATAAGGCTCAGTCAAAGAATCAAAGAGCTTGCAACAAAAAACGCGTATATCAAAACACATCGCCAATTCCGGTTTATTAAACAGTTTGCAATAGGCTCTCATCACAGCGGGCAACTGCCTGCATGGAAGATGCTGCTGGAAACACTTATGACCGAGGGGCTCCTTGATGCGATCTTTGCGACCTCTACTGTAGCGGCAGGGGTGAACTTTCCAGCCAGAACAATTGTTTTTTTAAATTCCGATAGATTCAATGGAAAAGATTTCCTGCCTTTAAGCTCTACTGAATTTCATCAAATGACAGGAAGGGCCGGCAGAAGAGGAATGGACAAAATCGGATTCGCGGTGGCAATTCCAGGAAGATTCATGGATATAAGGTTGATCGCAAAACTTATAAACTCGCAGCCATCTGATGTAACAAGCCAGATAAGGATTAACTTTTCCATGGCTCTTAATCTGCTTGTATCCTATGACCTTAACCAGATAGAAAATCTTCTGAAAAAATCTTTTGCATCATACTTGATTGCAAAAACAAAAAAAGAATCAGATCAAATTTACAAAGATGATGACAAGTTGCTATGGCAGGATTTTATGAGGCATTTTAACCTCCTGATAGAAACAGGATACGCGGCAAAAAACGGTGAGTTAACGGATGACGGTATATGGGCTTCCCGTCTGAGGGTTGACCAGCCTCTCATGATAGCAGAGAGTTTCAGGCTCGGGATCTTTCCTGAATCTGATCCAGCGCTTCTGGCTGCCATAATGGCATCATTTGTTGCCGAACAGGAATCAGATGAAAAAATTGATGCCAAGTTAATCCCCAAAAAGCTTTTAGCTGCTTTTTACAATATTGAAAGAAATCTCAAGCCTTTTACAAAGCACCTGACGGATAAAGAATTTGAAGTGCGGCCCCTGTTTTTAAGGCCGGCTTTAACAATCTATGCCTGGGCCACTGGTCAGTCCTGGGAAAAAGTGGTTTCTATTTCCAAAATTGAGGAAGGTAACCTTGCCATGCTGATTCTTCGCATCGCAGACCATTTAAGACACATCAGAGCCCTTGGAAAGGTTTTTCCGACAGCCGCCGCAACATCGGAAAAATCGATTGAGCTTATAATGAGAGACCCTGTGATTATTGATTATGAGCTGTCACCTTAATATAGCCTCCATTCCTTCCACAGGCAGAAAGGCTTCACCTGATATCGGAATTCCTTCCGGTACAAAAGCGCCAATCAAAAATTGAGTTTAAGTAAAAGCTAATATTGTTATAATATTTTAGTCTGTTAATCCTGTCAAAAAAGTCTCTTTGAAACGGTAAATGATAACTGAATCCAACACAACAAACATTGTTGAGCTTACAAATGATCAGCTTGTTTCATGGCTCAAAGATCATGATATCGAGGCTTATCGCGCAAATCAGATCATGAAGTGGATCTATTTTAGCCAGGCTGATGATTTTGAGATAATGACGGATATTAAAAAGGAGATCAGACAGCTTCTCTCACTTAATTTCACGATTGACCGCCTTGAAAAAAAGCAGATCGAAACCTCGCAAGACGGCTCCAGAAAATACCTTTTTAAACTATCTGACAAACAATGCATTGAGAGTGTGCTGATTCCTGAAAAAAATTATTATACTCTATGCATATCAAGCCAGGTGGGCTGTGCGCAGGGATGCAGGTTCTGCCTTACCGCAAAAGGAGGTTTTGTACGGAATTTAACAAAAGGTGAAATCCTGGCACAGGTGCGCGACATCATGAACGACATGGAGGATCCCGAAAAACTGAAAAATATAGTTATGATGGGCATGGGTGAACCTCTGGCAAATTATAAAAATGTGATCGGCGCTATTAACACCATAACCAATGCCAGGTGCGGGCTTGCATTTTCAAACAACAAGGTCACACTTTCCACGGCAGGACTGGTTCCAAGGCTGCCCGACCTGAATCAGGATGCAAATGTAAACCTGGCAATATCATTAAATGCAACAGACAATAAAACTCGTGACATGCTCATGCCCATAAATAAAAAATATCCTATTGAAATGCTGCTTGACGCATGCCGCAAATACAAATTGCCGCCCCGTCAAAGCATAATGATTGAATATATTCTCTTAAAAGGTATAAATGATTCTTCTGATGACGCAAATCGCCTTGCCAACCTGCTGCGTTCAATAAAGGCAAAAATCAATCTCATACCATTTAATGAACATGAAGGCAGTGATTTCAGGCAGCCGGAAGAGGATGTAATTAATAACTTCAGAGAAATCCTGCGCAAAAATAATTATATTGTTATCACCCGGCGCAGCAAGGGCAGGGATATTTCAGCAGCATGCGGCCAGCTCAGGGTCAGGACAGCGAAACTTGATTAACTACTATATCAAATATTGCTTTATTTCTTCCGGAGGAATTCCCGGCACCTTAAGAATCTCAGAACTCCGGGGCGTTACAACCCCAACATCAACCTGAGCATTAACAGGTGCCTTGCTGTATCCAACACATATTGACGCCGCTAAAAGAATAATCTCCTTACTGCCTCCATGCGGTACTACAACAGTAGGGCCGGGGAAATCATTTACCTTGATAACAGTATCCGCTGCCGGGTTGTAATATCTTTTTATTTGTTCATTGTCGCTTTTTGTGCGCCCGACTATTATCTTTGTGTTTTTGTTTAAACGCAGATGCCGGCCGTGCTTTAAAAGATAAAGTTCCTCTTCTGTAAATTCCTCCTGGTGGTCAAATAAATCCCTTAGACGCGCGGCATAACCCATATCGGTTAGAAGACAGCCGCCTGCTGCGGAAGGATAATCAATAATACCGAATTCTCCGGCAATTTTTATCTGCATCTTGCGCGATCTTCCGCTAATATCGAGAAGAAGATTTCTGTCCACAAGCCCCTTTTTTTCAGGTATGGTAATCGGAAGTTTTGCGGCACTCAATGGGCGCAGAATAAAGCCGTCATAGCCTGAATGTTTCTCAACATAACGGAGAGACTGTTTTGTCTGAGACATTGGACGCTGCCCTACCACTTCGCCGCTGAAAAGAAAATCAAATCCCCTGTCTTCCATTATAGCGCCTGCAAGCCTGAACATTAAGGCATGGCAGTCCATGCAGGGATTCATGTGCTTTCCATATCCGCATGGAGGGTTTTTCAGCATTTCAAGATAGATTGGTGTAATATTTTTAACTGTTATTGGTATCCCTGTTATCTGCGCGGCATGCAAAGCCTTTTCAGATGAAAAAAACGGGGTCTCAAAGGTTACCCATTCAACCTCTATCCCCTGTTTGCGCAAAACCAGCGCCGATAAAATACTATCAAGGCCGCCGGAGCAAAGACCAAGCGCCCGCACTTTTCTTGTATGTAAAATCATGATATTGATTGCCTGAAATAGATTTAAATTTGAGTAGCTTTTTAGCTTTATGAAATAAGCCAACCACAAAAAGCTTCAGCTATGATTAAATTTAAAACAGGGAACTGTCTGAATGTATTAGAAATTGTTAAGAAAGAACCTGATACGATATTGTTATTTATAGAATCGTCTTACTTGCCACAATTATTATTTTTATTATGGACTGTTCTTTCTTTACGATTTCTTATACGTGAGTTTTTCCTGGTTTAAATTTAATTGTAACTGAAGCGGTAACATTTTTAAAAAGCTAAACTGTTACAACTTTGATAAAGGGGACATAATGCAAGTTAAAGCTCGCGCAAAAAAGATACGCGAAATACTAAAAAGCGCGTATCCAAAAGTCAAGACTCATCTCAATCACAGGAACCCTTTTCAGCTTCTTGTGGCAACAATATTGTCAGCCCAGTGTACAGACAAGCAGGTAAATAATGTAACAAAAGATTTATTCAACAAGCTGACGACTCCATATGATTTTGTTGATGTATCGAATAAGACTGTTGAGGAATTAATCCATTCGACAGGTTTTTTCCGAAACAAGGCTGAAAATATCAAAAACTGTTCCGCGATCCTTATAGAAAAACACAATGGCATGGTGCCTGAAACCCTTGATGAACTTGTAAAACTGCCGGGCGTAGGACGTAAAACCGCCAATGTGGTTCTTGGCGCTGGATTTGGGATTCCGGGTATTGCCGTTGATACCCATGTTGCAAGGATTTCAAAAAGGCTCGGGCTGACGGAAAATAATGATCCAATAAAGATTGAGTTTGATCTAATGAAGATAATACCAAAAAAAGAGTGGAGCGACTTTTCTCTTCGTCTTATTTATTTTGGAAGAGCTGTCTGCAAGGCAAGAAACCCTGTTTGCCGGTCCTGTCCCATGCACGAACTATGCTTTTATCTTCCTGTCAAGACCAGATAATTTCCAGTTCCGGTTTTCTTTGACTAACATGCTCAAGAACTCTGTTTAAAAACTCCTCCATGGTGACCCCATATCTGACATTGCCATCCAGGGTTCTAACCGAAAGAGCGCCTGAGTCTTTTTCCTTTTTCCCAATAGTAAGTATAAGGGGAATTTTATTTACCTGGGCCTCACGAATCTTTTTGTTCAGGCTTTCCGTCCTGCTGTCTAATTCTGCGCGCAGTCCTGCTTGTGCAAGAGTTGTCATTACTTCGTTTGCATAAGGGATAAGGTCATCATTTATCGGCAGTATGATTACCTGCACCGGCGTCATCCATAATGGGAACTTCCCGGCAAAGTGTTCGATCAAAATACCGAAAAACCTCTCAATAGAACCAAAAATTACCCTGTGTATCATCAGGGGGCGATGTTTTTCATTGTTCTTTGCAATATACGACAGGTCGAATCTTTCAGGCAAGGCCATGTCCAGCTGTATGGTTCCGCACTGCCAGGTGCGGCCAAGGGCATCCTTAATGTGAATATCTATCTTTGGCCCGTAAAAAGCGCCGTCACCTTCATTTATTTTATAGTCCCTGCCGTAGATCTTGAGCGCGGACTTTAAGCCTTCCGTAGCAACCTCCCATTGTTTGTCCGTGCCGATAGATTTTTCAGGACGCGTTGAAAGCTCTATGTGAAAACCAAGCCCAAAGGTGCTGTAAATGCGTTCTACCAGTCTGAACACACCAAGGATTTCATCTTCGATCTGGTCCGGCATCATGAAAATGTGTGCGTCATCCTGATGAAAAGCCCTGACCCTGAACAGGCCTGATAAAACACCGCTTAATTCGTGCCGGTGAACAAGTCCGATTTCAGCGGCGCGGATCGGCAAATCTTTGTATGAGCTGGGTTTTGTGCCGTAAAAAAGCATCCCGCCCGGGCAGTTCATCGGTTTAATGGCATATTCTATTTCATCCACCACGGATGTATACATATTTTCGCGGTAGTTTTCCCAGTGGCCGCTTTTTTCCCACAGGCTGCGGGAAAGCATAACAGGAGTCTTTATCTCAACATAACCCGCGGCCCTGTGTTCCAGGCGCCAGTAATCTATCAGAGATCTCCATATAACAAGCCCTTTTGGGTGGAAAAAAGGCATTCCAGGCGCCTCGTCATGAAAACTGAAAAGATCCATTGCCACGCCGATTTTTCGATGGTTCCTCTTTTTTGCCTCTTCCAGAAAATCCAGATATGCCTTCAGCTCTTTTTTGCTGAAAAAGGCGGCGCCATAAATTCTCTGGAGTTGCTGCTTTGTCTGATCAGCGCGCCAGTAAGCGCCTGAAACCTTCATAAGCTTTACTGCCTTGACAAATCCTGCGTGAGGGATATGCGGGCCGCGGCATAAATCTGTAAAATCCCCCTGTTCATACAGGGATATTGTTCCATCTTCCAGCTCTGAAATCATTTCCAGTTTATATGGTTCATTTATATAAAAATCCATTGCTTTGGATTTTGACACCTCTTTTCTTTTAAATGGAACCTTTGCATTTATAATTTTTTTCATCTCAGCTTCAATTTTCGGGAAATCCTCTTCAGAAACCGGCTCCATGTCAATATCATAATAAAAACCGTTTTCCACAACAGGCCCTATTGTAAGCTTTGCTCCCGGGAAAATATGCAAAATCGCCTGAGCCATGACATGCGCCGCGCTGTGACGAAGAATATCCAGCGCTTCCGGCTCCTTGGTTGTAATAAATCTTACAGAAGCGTCGCGAGTAATCTTTGTGTTTAAATCAACAATCGCGGAATCCAGCTCCATGGCAACGCAGTTTCTTGCAAAATCTTCCGAAATGCTCATAGCCACATCAAAACCGGTGGGCATGTTGTCAAAGCCCTTTATATTCCCATCAGGAAATGTTATGTTCATTATAATATGCTCACAATAATATTTTTACTACAAAGAACGCGAAGATAAAAAAATCCTTCGTGCTTCGTGGCGGTTAATAATAAAAGCGGCTAACTTAATAATATTGAATAAGATATAGATACTTATGAAAATCAGCCCTGCAGGTCAAGGATAAAAATGAAAAATTGCGATGGTTTAAATTATCAAATAATAGACACAATATCAGGCCTGGAAGATATCACCCGATCCTTGAAAAATGAAAAAACCATTGCCGTTGATCTGGAAGCGGATTCAATGTTCCATTTTAAGGAAAAGGTATGTCTTATTCAGATAGCGGCAAAAAGAATAAATGTAGTCATAGACACTTTACAGATCAAAGACCTTTCTTTGCTTAAACCCTTTTTTGCGAATCGTGATATAAAAAAAATATTTCACGGAGCAGATTATGATGTTCGCTCTCTATATAGGGATTTTAACATAAAAATAAACAATCTGTTTGACACCCAGCTTGCATGCATGTTCCTTGGTATTAATGGAACAGGCCTTGATGCCGTTCTTCAGCAAAGGTTCAATGTAAAGCTTGATAAAAGATTTCAGAAAAAAGACTGGTCAAAAAGGCCCCTGCCGGATGAAATGATAAAATATGCTGCCTGCGATGCAATCCATCTTCTCCCCTTAGCCGCAATACTCGAAAAAGAGCTTGCTGAAAAAGGACGTCTTCCATGGGTATATGAAGAATGCGCAATTTTAAGCAAAGTAAGACCTCCTGCATTAAATAGCGACCCATTATATCTAAAGTTTAAAGGAGCAGGGAGGTTAAGCCGAAGACAGCTTGCTGTTCTTGAATATCTTCTCCAGTCTCGCCGAAAAATCGCAAAAAAGAAAGATAAGCCCCTGTTTAAGGTTTTCTCCAATAACTCAATGATAAAACTCGCTGAGGCACAACCGGTAAATCTGCAGCGATTAAAAAAGACAAATACATTAAGTGCCGGGCAAATCGACATGTATGGCAATGTCCTGGTAGAGGCAATAAATAAGGCTTTGAATATAACTGAAAACAAGCTTCCGGTTTATCCTCGCACCAAGGCTCCTTTTAAAAAACCTGAGGTTGTGGAACGGATAGAAAGTCTTACATCCTGGAGAGATAAAAAGGCTGAAATTCTTGAGATAAATCCTTCACTGGTGTTAACTAAAACAATGATAAACACTATTGCCGTCTCCAACCCGCTCGATAAAAGCGACATTGAAAGAATTAAGGAGCTGAAGAACTGGCAAAAAGAGGAATTCGGAGAAGATATAACCGGGGTTTTAAGAAAGGTAAAATAGACCGCGTCACAGCGCAAATGCTGTTTTATAGACCATAAACAAAAAAACCGTCCAAATTAGAACGAAAATCATGGGCTTTATAAGCAGCTTGTAGGTTCCGGCCAGGTCCGCATGAAAGTAGTCGTTACTCACAAGAAGACACAGATGAACAGGGCTCATCATCATCCCCATATAACCAAAGCCATAGGCAAGAGTAGAGTAGGCAAGCATCTCAGCGCCCTGAATCTGCCCGTGAAGAAGAACAATGATAAGGGGGTAGGAGCTGCCGACAAATCCGATGGCAATCCCCATAACCAGGCCGGAGATAAATGGCAGAGCAGCCACCACAAAAACCGTGGGTATGTGATAATAGATCAGCTCCTCCTGGATTTTGCCGATCATGTGGGTCTCTATCAATACACCTTTAAATGCCATTATTCCCAATATGATCAAGGCCATGTCGAGTGTAAATCGATGGAATAAGGCCTTCTTTACAAGCAGAGTCGGCAGATTATTTGTCTTTATTACCCAACCCTGGGCCAAAATAAGACCTGTCAGGAAATTAAGATATTTGGGCCAGGCAAACGGGAGGCCTATATAGTCTATTATAAAGTCAAGGCCGAACATGGCGAGGATGACCAATCCAAAAGGGATGATCTCATAAAGAAATCTTTGGACATCTTTGCGTGACGGGGTTGTGCTTGATCTTTTCTTTGGACAAGCCGACAAAAGAAAGATGTTGCCGCTGACCAACACGCCGAGACACAAAGGAAATTGTGCTGCAATAAGCTGCCAGGGCTTTACGTTTAAAAGGCTTATTGCAAGAATCATCCCTGGATATAATGGCCACCAATACTCCCAAATGTGTCTGAACCAGTAGTTTATCGCTGTTTTAAGTTCAGCCGACAGCCCGCTTCCCGAGGCGCTTGATTCCACCATGGGCGCTGAAAAAAGGGCGCCCCCTGGCATTGGAAGAAGCCCGATTATAGCGGGCAAACTGGCCAAAGTAAAACGATTGCCAAAAGATATAGCCTTGAAGGTATCGACAATACGCTCCATCTGCCGACCTTCCTTAAGAAGATGGCTTAAGACGATAATCTCCACTATAATTACGGCCAGCCACAGACTTTCACCGGCTAAGGACTTGACAAGAACAAGACGAGCCGTTTCAACAGGCCCTTGCCCCATCCAGAGCCCTGCCGCAGCAGCAGCGGAAAAGAGGCAGATATAAAGAGATATCTTGCATCTGCTGAGAACAAGGATAAAGACAAAAATCGCTATAATTTTGACAAGCGCTGGAAGTTGGAGAAGCATCGGGCAATCCACGGGGCTTGAGCTATTAAGATGTTACAATTCTTGTCGCTTTTTTAAACTCGGCCACCTTGTTTGCAAGGACCGAGACAATATCGGGATTATCAAGGTTATCTTCGATTAGACGTTCAAAAGCGCTTCCGATCACCACGCCATCTGCAACCGAAGCAATGGCAGCCACATCATCAGCCGTGGAAATCCCGAAACCAACGCAGATGGGCAGCTTTGTCGCCGAGCGAAGCGATCCAATTTTATCCTTTATATCCTCTGTGTCCAGACCTTCGCTTCCGGTAACTCCAGTTTTGGAAACAAGGTATATAAATCCTGATGCAGATTGCGCAATTTGAATCATCCGTTCTAACGGAGTTGTCGGCGCAACAAGGCGGATTAAGGCAAGCTCATTTCCTGGCCATTGCGAGGTCATTTCATCAGACTCCTCAGGCGGAAGATCAACCACCAGCGCTCCATCTGCTCCTGCCGCCAGCGCGTCTTTGTAAAAGGCTTTAGCTCCGTATGCGTAAACAGGATTGTAATAACTGAAAAGGATAATCGGTATGGATGTCTCTTTCCTCAGCCTGCCGGTCATTTCAAGAACAGCTCTAAGATTTATTCCCTGTTTTAGAGCTCTTGCCGAGGACCGCTGAATAGCAGGCCCGTCAGCCGTGGGATCGGAAAAAGAGATTCCAAGTTCTAAAATATCCAGGCCGCTTTTGCACATGGCTTTAATTATGCTGAAAGAATCCGAGATGTTTGGATCGCCTGCGGTAATAAATCCAACCAGAGCCTTTTCTTTTTTTTGTCTTAAATCTTCAAAGGTTTTATCAATGCGATTCATTATCCTTTAATCTCCTTGTCAAGTTATTATCAGCTTAGTTCGCTTTGCTCACAATTGGAATACTGATCGAACTTGCGATAGCTCCAATAAATATCTATAAGTTCAATAAGTTGTAGAATTTCCGAGATATTTAATTATAGGCGGAAACAATGTCGAGATCCTTATCCCCTCTTCCAGATAGATTTACCAGTATAATCTCGTTTTTCGGCCTGCGAGACGCTTCAATCATGGCCCAGGCAACAGCATGCGAACTTTCCAGGGCAGGGATAATCCCCTCCAGAACGCAAAGACTATTAAATGCTTCTAAGGCCTGATGATCATCTATGGAAACATATTGCACCCTGTTTAAATCCTTTAACAGGGAATGTTCAGGCCCCACTCCGGGATAATCCAGCCCTGCTGAGATCGAATGGGCCTCCTGAATCTGTCCGTTTTCATCCTGCAGCACATAAGACTTGGAACCATGCAAAACCCCTATTGAACCTTCTCCAAGGGTTGCCGCATGTTTTTTTGTTTCAATTCCCCTGCCTGCCGCTTCAACCCCCACCATTTCAACAGGATCTGCCATAAATGCATGGAAAAGTCCCATTGCATTGCTTCCTCCTCCGACACAGGCAATCAGTACATCTGGAAGACCTCCGGTATGTTCGAGTATCTGCCGCCTTGCTTCATCTCCGATAACTTTCTGAAATTCCCGGACCATTACCGGATAAGGGTGGGGTCCCGCAACCGATCCTATTACATAAAAGGTATCGCGAACCGCCCCTACCCAGAAGCGCATCGCCTCATTCATTGCATCCTTAAGTGTCATAGTTCCTGAGGTAACCGGAACTACCTGGGCGCCGAGCAGTTTCATGCGCTGAACATTTGGGGCTTGCCTCCGGATGTCTTCCCTTCCCATAAAGATACGGCACTCCATTCCAAAGAGAGCCGCCGCTGTTGCCGTTGCCACACCATGCTGCCCCGCCCCTGTTTCAGCAATAAGTTTAGTTTTGCCCATTCGGTGTGCAAGAAGCGCCTGCCCCAGGGTGTTGTTGATCTTATGAGCTCCTGTATGAGCCAGATCTTCCCGCTTCAGATAAATGAATGCTCCATCAAGGTGTTCACTCAGTCTTTTTGCATAAAACAGAGGGGTCGGCCTGCCCGCGTAATCTTGCAATAATCTCTTGAATTCAGACTGAAAAGATGGATCAGGCACAATCGTATTATAAGCCTCGTCCAGCTCCAGTAGGGCAGGCATCAGGGTTTCGCCGACATAACGCCCGCCATAAATGCCGAAATGGCCTTTGGAATCAGGAAATTTGTCTTGATTATATTTGTTATTAACCGCTTTGTTATTATCCATTAAAAAATCCTCCTAATCTTTTTACCAGGCTCTCTATCAAAATTGCATCGTGCAAGAGCGTCGATAAAGGATTTAACTTTGTGGAAATCCTTTCTTCCAGGTGATGATTCAACTCCCGAACTTACATCCACGGCATCCGGCGCACTCTCGGTTACGGCGCGACAGATATTTTCGGGCGCAAGTCCCCCTGCCAGGATAAAAGGGTGTTGTTTGCCGAAACCGTATGCTTTCTCCCAATCCCATTGAAGCGCATTGCCGCCAGGAAGTATGCCTTTGCCGCATTCAACAAGATATGCGGATGCCCGATAATTTTCGGCCTCCTCAAACGAGGGTCTGCCTTCGGCAAACAAGGCTTTAATCACAAGAATATTTTCTTGAACAAGCCGACTGACCAGCTCAGGTGATTCGCTGCCGTGGAGTTGAACATAATCCAGACAGCAATAATTTACTTTTTGCATTATATTGTCAAATGTTTCGTTCACAAACACACCTACTTTTTTCACCCTGCCGGATAAAGCCTCAAATATTTTTTTTGCCTGGTCTTCGGTTACATGCCTCGGGCTTTTGGGAAAAAAGACACATCCAATTGCATCAACTCCAAGCGCCGCGCATTCCAATGCTTCTTCAACGCGTGTCAAGCCGCATACCTTAACCTGAGGTTTGCTGTTATTTTCTATTTTTTTTCTTAAGTTCATTGTTGATAAAACCAATTTAATCTTTCACCACAGAGCGCTACTTTCCCCCCATGAGAGATTTGAGAAAAGCATGCCGGTTTTTTGCCCGCATGAGGCTTTCCCCGATTAGAAAGTTCCAGATTCCAGCTTTCTGTATTTTTTCTATATCTTCGCGCGTCATGATTCCGCTTGCAGCCACAGCAACCTGATCCGGCTTGAGAAGGGATGCCATGTTAATTGTCGTATTGATATCGGTTTTAAATGTGCTCAGGTCACGATTATTAATCCCGATCAGCCGCGCCCCAGCCATGGTGGCGACCTCCATATCCTTTTCCGAATGAATTTCAACAAGGGCATCCATATTTAGTTCATTACAGAGATTGAGATAATCTTTAAGCTGATCCGGCGAAAGAATACGGGCAATAAGAAGAACCGCATCCGCGCCTATCATCGCAGATTCATAAATCTGGTATGTAGAGATCAAAAAGTCTTTTCGAAGAACCGGTATGGCTACGGCTTGCCGCGCTGTTTTAAAGTCTTTTATGCTGCCCTTAAAATAAGACGTGTCTGTAAGAACCGACAGGGCTGCGGCCCCTCCACGCTCATATTCAGAAGCATATATGGCGGGGTTGACATCTCTGCATATTTCTCCTTTGGAAGGAGATGCCCGTTTGATTTCAGCAATAATATTTATTCCCGAAGGTCCGGGCTCCTCAAGTTTTTTTAAAAACATGCGCCTTTTTTGAGCCAGAGCCGCTTTATCACGGACCAGGCTTTCCGGTAAATTCTTTTTTGCCGCAGCAATTTCCTCTTTTTTATGTTCAACAATTTTTGTCAGAAAATCGGTTTGCATCTTTATATGTTCCTAAGAGCCTTCAGCCTGTCCACCCGAGTGGTTACAACTTTAGTTTCTTTAATCTTTGTTATATTTCGTGCTTTCTGTCTTTCGTGTTTTTATGATTTATTTTATCATTATCCATTTTCCTGGGTATATCTTGCCAGTCTTTCAAGTTTTTCCGCAGCAGCCCCGCTATCAATGGAGGTTTCGGCGAGACTGATACCTTCTTTAAAATCTTTGGCTTTTCCGGCAGCAACAAGAGCAGCTGAAGCATTCAGCAAAACCACATCCCTTTTCGGACCCTTTTCGCCGGCAAGGATTCTTCGAGTTATGCCGGCATTTTCTTCAGAGTCTCCTCCTGCAAGATCTTCCGGGTTTGCTTTGCTTCCGAAAAAATCTTCAGGGGTTATGTCATAGGTACGGATAAGATCATCTTTAAGCTCGGAAATGCGGGTTGGCGCGCAAACCGAGATTTCATCCAGCCCATCATGACCGTGCACGATAAATGCCCTCTTTGCGCCCAGCAACCGAAGGGCCTGCGCAAACATTTCAGTTAGTTCAGGCGCATACACGCCAAGTAGCTGGCAATTGGCTCCCGCTGGATTTGTCAGGGGCCCAAGCATGTTGAAAATGCTGCGTATTCCAATCTCCTTTCTTGCTTTGGCTGCATATCGCATTGCCCCGTGATAAAGGGGAGCATAAAGAAAGCCAATGCCGATCTCTTCGATGGCCTCTTCCACTATTTCCGGATTTATATCCAGCTTTACTCCCATTGCTTCAAGAAGATCCGCGCTCCCGCATTTGCTTGAAACAGAGCGGTTTCCATGCTTGGCCACAGTTACTCCGCAGCCCGCGACTATAAAAGCGGTTGTGGTTGAAATATTAAAGGTTTGAGCAGCGTCTCCGCCCGTGCCGCATGTGTCCACAACAGTCCGGGAAGATACTTGAATGCGCAGGGCCTTTCTTCGCATGGCCTTTGCTGCTCCGGCCAGCTCCTCAAATGTTTCGCCCTTTGTGGCAAGAGCCGCCATAAATGCTCCGATCTGCGCATCGGTTATGCTGCCCGAAAAGATTTCAGTAATCATTTCAGACATTTCATTCCCGCTTAAATTTTTCCTGTGGACGATTTTATTTAGATTTTCCCGAAACATAGCTCTTATTCTCCTTTTTGTAACAGTTCAGCTTTGATGAATTCGTAAAAAGTCCCTCTGGCCTGTCATTTCGAGTAAAACGAGGAATCTTTATTCTGCAACCTATTGAAAAGATAAGATTTCTCCCTGCGGTCGAAATGACACATTCGATGAATCCGACTTTTTACGAATGCATCAGATTTAAGCCTAATAAAATAACTTAACTTTAGCTCACTTGCAATTTATAATTATTATCATAGCAAGATATTTCTTGCAATATATGAACAATCAATGGGCAAAAGTAGAGTTGACAGTATGCCCTAAATGGTGTATTTTATCTAAATATTAAAGAATTGAAGGCTTTTCAAAAGGCTTAATGCCTGAATACTGGATACACACAACAGAGACAACTTGTATTCAAAGTTGCCTTGTGGCTTATATGATACCCTAACAAAGGAGGTTTTGTATGGCTAAGACAACAAAAGCAAAAATTAAGAAAAAAAGAATCACATTTACATTGAACAATCCAGATGCAGAAGAAGTCGTCTTAATGGGAGATTTTAACAATTGGAATAATAAAGAATATCGGATGAAGAAGTATGAAGGTGGAGTCTGGAAAAAAATGGTTATGCTTACTCCAGGGAAATGTGAATACAAATTCTTGGTTGACGGGCAGTGGATACTTGATCCCAATAACGACCATAAGTGTTCAAACTGCTTTGGCACCTATAATAATATTCTGGTTATTCCCTAAAATATAGTATGGCTGATTTTTCTTGCGGGAATTTTCAAAGTTGCTTTTACAAAATTGTTAAAGTCTGCTGCTATTTCTCTGTTATTCTTCAGAGTTTTTTTTGAGGATGGTTGACAACTCAGGTGAAACAGACTGTAAATGCAAATCCCGCTGAATGAAATTCATTTTTAATCTCTTTGGGTCTAATTCCCCGAAGCTTGCTTCGTTTCTGTCATTTCATGTCAAGCACGGAATGACAAAACATGTTATCCTTTAGATACCCCGTAGCTTGGCGGGGAGGTTCATTCAAAATCAAACTGAGATAAATATTCCATAAGCCTTTTTCTATTTTCAGCCACCAAGATTGGACAGTCATTTTCATCTTTTGCGCCTTCAGCTACACGCGTGGCAAATACCAAACAAGTAGCTTCTCTGCACTCCCTGCAATTGGTTTTTGGCAAAAGTTTCAATATTTCCAGAATGACCGGTTTAGAAGCACTTTTATAGCTTGGTTCAATTTCATCATGTCTATCCCATACATCGTTAATCTCACGTTGAAGCCAGGAAAGGATTTTATCTGCTTCTGATTCATCCTTGAGAGCGTTGATTGCTATTTTTTTGGGATGAACGGTGATTAACTTACCATGGACTTTAAAAGTTACGGATGGTGGATCTAGTGTATAAGAATCTCCGCCCAATTCTGCATTGAGAAAAGGCAATACTTTTTTGATATCTTCATCAAGATGGGCATAACAGCGGATCGATTTAGCATCCGGCATGTATTTTGGTCTAAATATTTCTTTAGTGTATGTCTTCAGCAACATGGTTCCACACCCTCCAGCTCGTGTTGAGAACACAACATGCTTGTTTGCTATTTTATGTTCAATATATTTTTAGCTTCTTTAAAGCTGATCGTCTCCCCGGCGGCTGTCTGCGACCTCCCTTTGACTCCTTTTTGAGCGACAGGCGCGGCTCGCCGCCACCGCGTGGGAGAATACTCTTGTCCTCCGAAGCGACCCATACAAAACGTGACTGCGATTTACTCCCCTTGTAGGCGGAAACCCGGAAACGGCGCACATGGAAGCCGCAACCAATCAAGAGCCGCTCAAATTTCTTGCTCGGCTCAGCCGACCATACAGCCAGGCACCCCTGTTCGCGTAGCGCGCGGCGACAGGCTTGAATTCCTTCAAGACCGTACAGACGGCGGTTTCCTGAATCGGTCATCGCGCTTGGACCATTATCGATATCCAGAAGGATCGCATCGAATCTGCTCTTGGAACGTGAGATAAGCTTGACGATATCGCCCGTCTTGAGGTCAACTCGTTCGTCCCCCATCGGCCGGCCGTTGAGTTCCCCGAAGAACTCACGATTCCATTCGACCACAGCACCCAACAGTTCACCCACCACCACCCGCGCGTGGGGGCTGAGCATATCGAGAGACTGGCGCAAGGTATATCCCATACCCAAGCCTCCGATAAGTATGCTGGGCGCCTTGCGACCAGCCAGATGCGCACAACCCAGCCGCGCCAGCTCCAGTTCCGACTCATGCTGGCGACTGTGCATCAAATCCTGACCGTTGATCTTGATCAAGAAATCACAGCCATGTTGATAAAGCACCATTTCCCCTCCGTCCGGGGTCCGGGCTGTAGCTATTCTTGTTCTCGGTTTCATGGTGGCATCCTGTTGGTAACAAGCGGCGGCAGACAGACAGGAGCACCTCCGGACACCTCCTTCAATTTTTCAGCCAATGTTGAAATCAAAAACGGTTTCCGAATAAAAGCTTGAGCACCGGCGTCAAGGATCTTCTGGGCGGGGCCATCTATGCCATAGCCGCTGCACACGATCACCTTCAGATTCGGCCTTGCTTCCATGATAAGGGGATAAACCCTGCCGCCCTCCATATCAGGCAGTTTTATATCCAGGAGAGCAATGTCGATATTCCCATCAAACGTTTTGGCAATCTCAACAGCCTCTCCCCCGGTACTGGCCTCAAGCACACGATAACCGAGTCTCTCCAGTATCTCTCCTAACAGTTTCACCAAAGGCTCTTGGTCTTCAATAACCAGGACTGTACCCTCAACCCCCGGCAGGTTAATCGCAGGCACAGGAACGATCCTTTCCTCTGCATCTTCTTCAATCTCTTCCCCGGTCTCTAAAGCAGGCAGGTATATTTTGACTGCCGTCCCTTTGCCAGGTTCCGAGTCCACCAAGACAATGCCACCGTGGTTCGTGACAATGCCGTAAACAGATGCCATCCCAAGTCCCCGGCCGATAAAATGGGTGGTAAAAAAAGGCTCGAATATCCTGCTTCTTGTTTCTTTGTCCATTCCCTTTCCATCATCTTCTATCGAAAGGCAGACATAACGATCTGGCTTCAGACCGGGATAATCCTTAATAGAGTCCTGGCCGACCTCCATGTTTTTAGTGGTAATCCTGATACGACCCTGATCCTCTATAGCCTCGTTTGCGTTAGCCATTATGGCCAGCAGCACCATCTGCATCTGGGTGCGATCCGCCTCTACGTTTAGAATATCCGGCGGCAAATCCGTTTCCACGCGGATATTTGGTCCAAGGGTATGCTGGATCAGGGGCAGTGTGCCTTCTATATATTCACTCAACAGTATGGTTTGAGGATTATATCTACCTCCCAGGGCATAGGCCAACAACTGGCTGGTCAGGACCGCCATCTGATCGGCGCATTTCTTCATCGGCCTGACATAATCCATTATCATCTCATTGCCAGGGAACTTTATTTCAAGCAGCCCGGTGTAACCCGTGATAGAACACAGGGCGTTGTTGAACTGGTGTGCAATACCTCCGGCTAAAGTAGCGATAGCCTCCATCTTCTGGCTTTGATGTAACCGGCGCTGAAGTCTCTTTTGCTCTGTTATATCGGATATGCTAACTCTAAAACCGGTTGTTTGCCCCATCTTGTGCATAAGGGCTGCGTGTACCAGGGTAAATATTTCTGACCCATCCTTCCTCAGCATCCGGTATTCCATGGGGCCAATGTCTACTCCTTTCACAATCTGCTCAATACGTCGGATTGCGTCTTCTCTATCATCAGGGTGCAAAAGGTCTATTCCGTTTATACCCGCGTCGAGTTCCTCTTGAGTATAACCAAATGTCTGAAACCCCAGATTGTTGCTGTAGGTTATGCAAAAGCTGGTATCCATCTCGCAAATGACGGTTGGCAATAGTTCCGCCATTTCTCTGAATCGGCTTTCACTCTCCAGAAGGCCATCCTCTGCCCGATTGCGATCTTCTATTTCCCGTTTCAGTTGCTCGTTGGCTTTAACCAGTTCAGCAGTACGTCCAGATATTACTTGTTTCAGTTCGTTATGATACTCAGAGAGATAATCTGTGATGGTTGCCGAGGTAACGACGCCGATAAATTCATCGCCTTTAAACACTGGCAATACGGAATCCCGAGTCTCCTTCATCACCATTAAAACCAATTCGACGTCCTGATCATGGTCCACACAAGGCATGTCGTGTACGCAGTCGATTACCAGTTGGTGGGGCGATTTAATGATATCAGAAGGTGTAAGGATCCCCAAAAATGAATCCCCGTCCAACACGACCAGAAACGAATTATCCCCCAGACGCTTCTCAATAGACTCGATTCCTGCGTAAGGACCTGCTCTTTGAAACATTTTTTCAAGCAGATGCTTTACTTTCATTTTATCTCCTTCAGCACTCCTTCTATCCCATCAAAATAGATCATTACATTGAAATCTACCTTTACAATTTCGCCATTTGTCATCAAAGGAAAGACTTTAGCCTTCAGTATTTTGATGACTTTTTCCACCGGCATGCGTTTGATGATTACTTTGTTTATCAGCATCGCCTCAACAACTGGATCATCAATTTCAACCAATTCAAACTTTTCCGGCGCTATCAGGTTCAAGCATTTTGAAACACCTGCCTTGCCTTGCGGACACCTTCTGCCAAGCAAGAGTATATCCTCAAATGGTGGAAACCTTATCCCTTCAAAGCTGAGTGAGACATTAAACCGTGAACTTTCTTTCATTAAAAACCTCCTGTGTTAGTAAAGACTTTCAGTTGAAATTAGCATGAGGACAGGTCTTGAACTTGCTACAGGGAATCTTCAATTTACCGGATCCCGGCTTGTCTGCCACAGGCACGACTGCATTTTATCCCGTAGATTCCAGCCTTCGCCTACCGCGACAGTGCGCGAACACGACGGGCGGGAATGACTGGAAAGAGAACTTTTAGACTTTTTACGAATTTATCAAAAGCAATAAATTTTATGAAAGCAACCAATAAAAATCTTACATCGGCAGTGGAAAAGCTTAATTATAGACCAAGAAATTGCCTCGACTACCAGACACCACATGAACCCTGCTGCCAGGCATTGCGCTCGCAACTTGAATTTACCTCATCGGACAACACTGGGCATTTATTTCTTCTTTTCTTTTTTCAATTTTCGTTTTTCCTTTGGATTAAGCTGGGCCTTTTTCTGTTGTTCCTTTCTGCCTTTGTCTTTTTTTCCCTTTTCACCCATATCTGTTTCTCCTTGTTTGAAAGTAAATTGCGCCTGACTGTGGCGGCGAAACCCCGTGTCGGTCGTAAATGGTAGCAGATGAGATCGTTTGGAATCATTGCCAAACGTCTCCACCATGCCCGGAACTTCATTTAAGACACTTCAGCGATTTAGTCAACTGGATTCGAAACAGACTGGCACGGTTTGTCGGCAATGTACCGCCTTATGACCTGTACTTCTCAAAACATAATACTGAAAAGCCACATCATAACAGTACACGTCCTTCATGCCCGTTGAACTCTTGACATCACAGATCTACCATCTTTTTTTACCTTTATGAGAAGAAATATCTACCTTGCGGAAAGCTCCTTTGTAGCCGAATGCTGCTTCGTATATAGTGGCAGTTCCTTTTTTTGATCTCTGATTGGGTTTGTTTGATCTGATCGGACAGGGAGAGTTCCTCATAAGGTATTTCCACACCTCCGGGAAATAATCTGTGGTTAGAATAGGAGAAACATATAACCTCACATGCTTAACATCTTCAGAAGGGTTGCCTGATCAATAATCTCAACGCCAAGATCCTTTGCCAGGCTTAACTTGGATCCCGGAGAGCTTCCGGCCACCAGGTAATCCGTGTTTCTGCTCACAGAACCGCTTACTCTTCCACCTGCGGCCTCGATCATTTCTTTTGTCTGATCCCTTGTCAAATCTTCAAGCGTACCTGTTAAAACAAACACTTTATTTTCAAGGGTTCTCTCTTTTTCGTGGGCATGGAAGAGGATACATACATTGCTGTCAAGAATACGGTTTATTACCTCACGATTTGTATTGTGTTTGAAAAAATTGACGACACTTTCAGCAATCACAGAGCCCGCTCCTTCAACCGACTCTATCTGCTCTTTTGTTGCAGCTAAAAGATTATCCAGGTTTTTAAATTCTTCTGCAAGTATTTTAGCCACATGTTCGCCCACATGCCGGATTCCAAGCGCGTAAAGGAAGCAATTGAATTTAATGTTTTTGCTTTTTTCAATTGCGCGAATAAGCTTTCCCGCAGATTTTGCTGCCATGCGTTCCATGCCTTCAATACTGACTGCGTTTAGATGAAAAATATCGGCATACGAGGCAAGCAGGCCCTTGTCCACCAACTGCTCAACAAGTTTGTCCCCCAACCCATCTATATCAAAAGCCCCTTTTGATGAAAAATGCTTGATGCGCTCTTTAAGCTGCGCAAGACATGTTGCATTTATACACCTGGTAGCGGTTTCACCTTTAGCACGGATAACTGCTGAACCACAAACAGGGCAGTTTAGCGGCATATGAAAGATTTTCTCTAAACCGGTGCGCTTTGATTCAATCACCTTAACAACTTCCGGGATCACATCCCCTGCCCGCTGGACAAGAACCGTATCCCCTATCCTGATATCCTTTCGCTCAATCTCATCCTCATTATGAAGTGTCGCACGCCTGACCATGGCTCCGCCGACATTAACCGGCTGGAGATGCGCAACCGGCGTCAGCACACCTGTCCTGCCGACCTGCACATCAATATTCAGCACACAGGTGGTCTCCTGCATTGCCTTAAACTTATACGCTATTGCCCACCTGGGGCTTCGGGATGTCGTGGCCAGCTTTGTTTGCAAAGAAAGGTTGTCAACCTTTATCACCATGCCGTCGATATCATACGGCAAACGATGCCTCTTGTCCTCAAGCACCTTGTAATAGTCAAGTGCCTCTTCTATTGTAACCTCGCCCCTGATAAGGGGATTAATCCTCAATCCAAGTTCCTGCAATGCCTGAAGCGTTTCCCGTTGTGATTTTAACTCTAAATCTGTAAATTCACCCACACCATAGAAAAAAATTTCCAGCGGACGCTTTGCGGTTATACTTGAATCGAGCTGTCTTAAAGATCCGGCAGCGGCATTTCTCGGATTTGCAAATAAAGGCAGGTTTTGGTTGAGCTGCTCTTCATTCAGGCTTCTGAATCCCTCATGACTGATAAATACCTCCCCTCTTACCTCAAGGCGCAGCGGCATATTCCGCTTTCCTGTATCCTGAAGCAAAAGAGGCACAGATCGTATGGTTCTGACATTTGTTGTTATCACCTCACCGTTAATGCCGTCGCCACGGGTAGATGCAACAATCAGTTTACCATTTTCATATACAAGTTCCACGGCAAGGCCGTCCAGCTTGGGCTCTACGGTATAAAGTATTTTATCGTCAATCTCTAAAATTTTCCTGACGCGACGATCAAAATCAATTATATTTGAATCAGCAAATGCGTTTCCAAGGCTTAACATGGGAATGGAATGGGCAATAGTTTTAAACCGGCTCAATGGCGGCGCACCGACCCGTGAGGTAGGAGAATCCGGATCATAAAGTTCAGGCCATACTTCTTCAAGCGCTGTCAATTCCAGCATCATCCTGTCATATTCCGCATCAGATACTTCAGGATTGTCCAAAACATAATACAGGTAATTATGCCTGTGAAGCGCTTTTCTTAACGCGTTAACCTTATCAACTATGTCCGCATCAATGTCTTTCATTGTTTGTTTTATTGGCTTTAGCTGTAAGACTTATATTGTTTTCCTGAGACACATGCTGCTTATTGCTTCGCATACATCCCCGCGGCTTTTTTTAAAACATTGCCTGCTAAATCCGGCTACATGTTTAGAGGTTGATATTTCATCGGAAACAACAAGAACCGCTCCGACCTCAACTTCCCGAAAGCTTCCCACAGTAAAAAAAGCTGATAGCTCCATATCAACCGCCAATGCATCCTTGCCTTGATAATACTTAACCTTTTCGCAGGTCTCCCTGTAAACAGCGTCGGTAGACCAGACAAGGCCTGTGTGAAAACAGATGCCCCTTTGACTTAAAGCTTCCTTTATTTTTTCGGTTATATGGCCCTGCGGCCTGGCACAAAAGTTCTCCCCCTTATTATAGTGTCTTGACGTTCCTTCATCAATAATAGCGCCTGTTGGAATAATAATGTCTCCGATCTTGACATCAGGGGAAACCGCTCCGCACCAACCAACAAACAAAATTTTTAGCGCGCCCCAGGCAATTAATGTTTCAAGAATCATTGCCGCATATGGAGCGCCGATAAACGGGCCCACAAGCGCAAAGTTTTCAGTTTGCCCGTCATCGACATATAACCTGCTCATAAACAGCTTTATGAAACGATCTTTTTGTAAATTCTTCTTGCCGCAAAACATACGCATATCAGATTCACTGGCTACCATCACGGCATAATCACCAAGTTGCGGAGATTTTTTTCCTCTTACAGGCCTGACAATTGCGCCATCTTTGGTCATGGGCATATATATCACTCAATCCAGAGCAATTATTCCGGCTGTGCCAGCCGGGTGAGCTCATCCTTTAATTCATCAATAATTTCATAAAACCACATCAAATCTTCAATGGCAAGGCGCCCGGCCTTGACAGGCGCCCTCTCCGAACCATCCTGTTTTTTCAGTATTCTTGGGCCTATCTGAAGTTTCGGCTGGCCGTTGCCATACTGGTTGATAGAAACAACAAGTCCTGTGTCTTCGCATTGCCACTTCTTTAAAATCTTATCCTTATCAGGATCAAAAGCCATAATATTCTCCTTTTATAAACTAAAAATTGTGTGTCAATTTAGCCCGTTGAAACAAATCGATTTTAAACGAGCTTCAGTTATGATTAAATTTTATACTGGAAACTGTTTGAGTAGATTATGGATCGTTATGAAAGAACCATAAGCAATTTGATTCAAAGATGAAACATTTTCTTAAAACAAAAACCTTTATTAATGGCCCGGGCAGGTTCTTTCATTACGAGCCGTTATCTACGAGTTTTTTCAGTAAAAAATTTAATTATAGCTGGAGCGGTAATGTTTTGAAAAAGCTAAAATGTTATCCCTAATTTACTGTATCACAATATTTTAAAATTACATCTAAAAAAGCCTGTCCGTATTTTTCTATTTTAGCCGGCCCGATTCCGTGCACCTGGAGAAGTTCAGCCATGCTTTTTGGCGCCGATGCCGCCATCTCTTTCAGTGTCCGGTTTGAGACTACCAGGAACAATGGGATCCCTCGTGCCGTCCCAAGCTTTTCTCTTTTTTTACGCAACAGCTCATAGAGCTCAGGAGAAAAATCGGTGGCTACCTCTGCCGCGGTCTTCACAGGTTTTTTGATTTCCGGCAGATTGACACAAGCCTCTTCTTCTTTTTTCATCACCCTGATCCCTTTTTCGCTGAGACTTATAGTCGGATAAAGATGATCTCCTTTGCGAACAAAACATCCCTGCCTGTCTAACTGGTCAATAAGATCAAGAACCTCTTCCTGTGTGAAATCAGGAAGCAGGCCGTATGTGGAAAGTCGATTCATTCTCTGCGAGGTTATCCATTTCCTCTCAGCTCCGGTAAGGACCTGGGCAACACGTGTCCGGCCGAACCTGCCCTGCATACGCGCCACGCAGCTCAATATTTTAAGGATTATTGTTCCCTCTTCACCCTTGTTTGTATCAGTCCTTTTCACCTTTCTTTGAATACAGTTGTCGCAGGACCCGCACTGGTCTGTTGCGCTGTCGTCTCCGAAATAGGAGAGGAGAAAATCCCATCTGCACCCCCCAAAATACCCGTAAGCTACCACCTCTTTGAGTTTTTCCAGATCACTGTGTTTTCTTTTCTCAAGGAGTTCAAAGTCTATTTTCAACTCCTCAAAGGTCGCCTGGGGACGCACTATCTTGAGGTCACGACCCGCGGCCGGTGGTATATATGTTATCAATCCATCTGCTGAAAGTGATCTAAGACCTCTAAGAAGCGCTGGTTTTTCAAGGCCGGTGGTTTTTGTCAGAAAATTAATTGAAACCTCTTTTCCTTTAGATCCCGCGATTTTTGCCACAACGTCAAATATCTTTTTTTGAACAGGCCCTCTCGGGCTTTCCACGCCTGCGGCAACAAAACAGAGTCGACTCCCGGAATAGAGCCTTTCCAGGAAACCGGCCCGCTCCAGCATTTTTATGACGATTCCCACCTGTCCGGCGCTCTGAGCAGAGCTGATTGTTTCAGCAATTTCATTATTTCCGACGCTCAGATAGTCTTTCCCCGTACCCTTTAAAAAGTCAAAAACATCTTCAACTGTTTCCGGCAAAGGATAGTTCATATCAATAAAGAATTCCTGGATATAGTTATCAGCCATGGAAAAAAGGAGGGTGCATGTTGATTTTTCTCCATCCCTTCCTGCTCTTCCTATCTCCTGATAATACGATTCCATGGAGCCTGGAAACTGGTAGTGGATAACCTGGCGTATGTTTAATTTATCAATTCCCATCCCAAAAGCATTAGTTGCCACAATTATTTCAGAGCGTCCTGACATAAATCGTTCCTGCACACTATTTCGCGTTTCATCGTCCATGCCTGCATGGTATCCTGATACAGAATGCGCTCGATCTTTCAACAGGGTTACCACTTCATCCACACCTTTTCTCGTAGCGCAATATACAATTGCGGGAAGTTTCTCTTCTGCAAGGGCTGACACAAGAACCCCTTCTTTCTCCTTTTTATTTGCACAAAGAGCTACTTTCAATTGCAGGTTGTTGCGATAAAACCCTGTTACAAACTGTCGACAATTCTTAAGATGAAGGCAGGAGATGATATCTAATATAACCGATTCAGTGGCAGTAGCGGTGGCAGCAAGAATCCGGTATTGTCCTATGCGTTGCAGGACTCCCCCTAATCGCAGGTAATCAGGGCGAAAATCGTGCCCCCACTGGGAGATACAATGTGCTTCATCTATTGCCACAAAGCTGATTTTGGAAATAGAAAGAGAGTGCAGAAATTCCTTCTGGCGAAACCGTTCAGGAGCAACATACAAAAGCTTTAAGTCTCCTGCTTCAAGTTTTTCAAGCACCTGTTTTTGCTTTGACCAGGGGATGGTGGAATTGATGAATGATGCGGCGATCCCTCTTTTTTGGAGAACATCCACCTGATCTTTCATTAAGGCGATAAGGGGAGAAACCACAAGGGCTGTTCCATCACGGATTAAGGCAGGAAGCTGGTAGCAAAGCGATTTCCCTCCTCCGGTAGGCATGACCACCAGGGCGTCTCTCTCTTCCAGAACCGCTCTAACCACCTCTTCCTGGCCCGGGCGGAACGAGGAAAGATCAAAAAATCTTTTAAGTTTGTCTAACAGTTCCATAAAAAAAAGGGGACAAAAACAGCGGGTTTAACAAAAGTTTCAGGATTTGATCCATTTTTTGATTAAAGGGATGGTTTCATTCTCCCATTTGCTTGAAATCCTTATCCGGACAAACTGTTTATAAAGATTTTCGACCAGTAAAACCACCTTTTCATAAAGGTATATCTTTTCAATAACAGCCCCTTCAATATCTTCCTTTTTTTCAATCTTTCCGGTTTCAGGCGATTTTAATGACGAGATATTAAGGCTTTCACCTTTAATGTTAAATTTCCATTCGTGATCCCCGATTTTTAAAGAAAAATTCAGTTCAGTGACGACTCCGCCCTTTTTAAGAGAAAGCTTTGCTTCCTCAAAGCCGGCTTCATCCCCTTTTATTCTGATGTTTTCGATCCTGTTATCAAAGCTCTTTTCAAGAACAATACGGTTGTCGACTTCAAGTGAAACCATATCGCTTTCTGCTTTAAGCATGCAGGCTGGGTCCACGTCCATAACAAACCAGAGCCATGTTAAAAATTCATGCCCCAGAAATTTGTACCTGTTGTATGCAACTGAAACATCTAACATAATTTAATCCATGAATTTTGTCGGAGAAATAGTTGATAAAAGGTCGCGCTCTTTATCCGTAATTCCGGACGCAAGATCGGCCATTGTATAGGGAAAAAGCCTGATTAGTGTTAGCCTGAAAGATTTTGAAAAAAGTGTTTCAAGGTCTTCGTTGGCAGCTTTTTGATTGGAAAAAAACCATAAAGAGGACCCCTCATAATTCCAGATGATATCGTAAATATTCGGAGTCGCCGGAATGCGAAGACTAAGAGCGTTGGCAACATGTTCCCTTATCTCTTTTTTTTCATTTCGAGACAGGTCTTCCCTCCCGCTTTCAGCCAGCCTTTTGGCCATCTCAAGGGTATAATATTTTTTAATAATTTTTGAAGGAATATTTTTTTTGTCAATCCGCAGTGAAAATACAAAATGAGCGCCTATAACACAGGATGAGGTTTCAAAATCAGGCATATACGGGTTGTCAAAAGAGGTCCATCCAGCTGCTTTTTCCATTGGCTGGTCATCAATTTCTGTAATGGAGTTCTTGTTAAGCCCGTCCATAATTGTCTTGATAAGAGGGCCTTCAATCTTTCCCCTTACCTTGTATCTTGTGATAGATACGGATGATGATAATAATCTCATGTTTGTAAACCTTAATGTTTTAGTTTTTTGAGAATATGTCCGCTTCAGGTATAATCAAATTAAAACCAGAAAAAACTCGCATATAAGAAATCGTAAAGAAAGAACCGGCCATAGCTCTAAATAAATTATAGTAATTTAAGCAAACAGCCGGACAAATATAGTATTTTATATTGAGCTCTTTCTTAACGATCTCTAATATGCTCAAACAGTTTTCTAATTTAAATTTGATCACACCTGAAGCTCAATATAAATATGGTCTGTTTCATAAACCTAAATTATTACATATTTTTTAATAAGTTAAAAAGGTTAAAGAGAAACAGCGCTGGTTGAAATTTTTGAAAAATCGGCAAACAATCTAAAGAGTTTTTCAATCTGTTTTAACAGTGAAAGCCTGTTGTTTCGAATGCTCGAATCTTCCGCCATTACCATTGCCCCGTCAAAAAAAGCATCAACAGAATCACGCAACAAGGCTATATCAAAAAGGGCTTGTTCAAATAATCCCTTGCCAAGATCATCCAATACCTTTTTCTTGGTTTTTTTATAATCAGCAAATAAAACAGCTTCGCATTCATACTCAAACAGACTTTCATCAACATCTTTTGCTTCAACATGACCGGCTTTTTTTATTATATTGACAACGCGCTTAAAAGCAACAGCTAATGGTTCAAAATCAGGCTTGGCTTTAAGTTTTTGCAAAGCGCTCGCTCTGCTCCAGACATCAGGCACATTATCCACGGAAACAGAAACAGCGGCTGCTATAACATCTTTTAAAAATCCTTGCTCAGATAAAAGATTGGCAATCCTGTTTTGCAAAAAGATATAAACCCTGCTGGAAATTTCCTTGCTTTCATCATTATTTTGCTTGCCGAATAATCTTACGCTCTCTTCAATCACCCGGCTCAATTGAAATGAAAAATCCTTATCAAGCATTATCTGAACAATGCCTATCCCCTGACGCCGAAGAGCATATGGATCAGAAGCGCCGGTCGGAATCAACCCTGTTATAAAACAACCGCAAATGGAATCAATCTTGTCGGCAATGGCTAAAATTGCGCCTGTTTCCGTTTCAGGAAGTCGTCCTCCTGAATATGTGGGCAGATAATACTCTTCTATCGCAGATGCCACCGCATCCGGTTCTCCGGCGGCAGCGGCATAAACCCTTCCCATTATCCCCTGCAGCTTTGGAAACTCAACAACAACCTGGCTGACAAGATCGGCCTTGCACAAATAGGCGGCTCTCAATACCTTTTGTTTAAACTCCGAATCAAAATTTGCAGCCTCTGCCAGATATCCGGCAAGTTTTTGAACCCTCATTACCTTATCATACACTGTCCCAAGCCCGGCCTGGAAAAGAACCCCTTTTAATTTTTCCACCAAATCTTCAAAAGGGCTCTCCATATCGCTCCTGTAAAAGAATTGAGCATCTTTAAGCCTGGCCCTGAGCACCCTTTCGTGCCCCTTTGCAACCAGCGCCATGTCTCTTGCCAATGTATTATTCACTGAAATAAAATTCGGCATCAGATTGTTTTCTTTGTCAATTACGGCAAAATATTTCTGGTGCTCCCGCATTGCTGTAATCAATATCTCACGTGGAAGCTTAAGAAATTCCCTGTCAAAACTACCTGCTGCAACAGCCGGATATTCAACAAGGTTGGTTACGATATCAACAAGTTCCTCATCAGGCAGCACGCAACCGCCCAAACCTTTGGCAGCATCCTGTATCTGGCATTTTACCTGTTTTTTCCTGTCTTCCGGATCAACCAGCACACCTGCTGAACGCAAGGCTTCAACATACTCATCGGCACAAGAAAGCTTTATTCTGCATGGATTCACAAATCTGTGCCCAAAAGTATATCTGCCTGCTTTAATGTTTCCCAATGAAAAAGAAATAACTTTCTCCCCCAGCATAGCCAGTATCGAATGTATGGGTCTTGCAAACTCAATGGACAGATCCGCCCATTTCATTTTTTTGGGAAATGGGATTGACAAAATCACATCAGGCAAAATGCTTTTAAGAAGTGTGCTTGCAACAATGCCCCCCTCTGTTTTTTTTGCGCATAAATATCGACCTTTTTTTGTATCCTTGATTGTTAAACTGTCGACAGAGATCCCTAACTTCTCGGCAAATTTCTTCGCAGCCAGAGTCGGTCTGTTGTCTTCATCAAAAGCAATTTTTTCAGGAGGTCCTGTTATCTCGACCGCCAGGCGCTTCTGCTTGCCTGCGACATCCGCAACTTCAACCGCAAGCCTTCTCGGCGTTCCAAAAATCCTGGCCTTGCCGTGTTCAATGTGCGCATTGTCCATGCCTTGTAAAATCAGCTCTGAAAGACTCCTCAAGGCCGGTTCAATATAACCGGCAGGAATCTCCTCTGTACCTATCTCAAGCAAAAAAGTGTCCATGTTTATCCCTGGTTGCTAAAATTACGCATTAATGGAAAACCCATGGCTTCCCGCTGCTTCAGATACTCTTCCGCGCAAGCCCTGGCGATATTTCTTATCCGTGCGATATAACCGGTTCTCTCTGTTACGCTGATCGCTCCGCGGGCATCGAGAAGGTTAAATGTGTGTGAACATTTCAGGCAATATTCATAAGCTGGAAGAATGAGCGGCCTGTTAATCATCTGCCTGGCTTCATTTTCGTATTTATTGAAAAGATCCAGAAGCATATCCACGTCCGCCTTTTCGAAATTATATGTTGACTGCTCCACTTCCTGTTGATGATGTATATCTCCATAAAATATTTTATCATTCCATTTTAAATCAAAAACATTATCTACTCCCTGAAGATACATGGCAATGCGTTCCAGGCCATAAGTAAGCTCCACTGAAACAGGATGGAGTTCGATACTGCCCGCAAGTTGAAAATAGGTAAATTGAGTGATCTCCATGCCGTCCAGCCATACCTCCCATCCCAGGCCTGAGGCTCCGAGAGTAGGTGATTCCCAGTCATCTTCAACAAATCTGATGTCATGGTCAAGAGGATCAATGCCAAGAACCTTTAAGCTCTGGAGGTACTTTTTCTGCACATCAAGAGGAGACGGCTTCAGTATTACCTGGAACTGATAATAATGCTGCAATCGATTCGGGTTTTCTCCATAACGGCCGTCTGTGGGACGCCTGGAAGGCTGGACATAAGCCGCGTTCCAAGGCTCAGGGCCAAGGACCTTAAGAAGCGTTGCAGGGTGAAATGTTCCCGCGCCGACCTCAATGTCATAAGGCTGAATCAGCGTGCATCCTTTGCGCGCCCAGAACTTCTGCAATGCTAATATTACTTCCTGAAAATACATTTATTCCCCTTGATTTACCATTTGATGAATTCGTAAAAAAACGAATTCATCAGGTGTTAAGTGTTAAATATAATTTTGAGTTTTTAATTTAAAATTATTCCCTTCCTAACAGTCTTCAGCCTAATCCCTAATCCTCTAACCCTCTAATCCTTAATCCTCTACCACTAACCCTTTGGAATCAATATCCACATCAAGCAGATACGCTTCTTTTCTGCTCAAAAGAGTCTTTTCCCAAATATCCTTTAATCTGTCAATATCATCAATCTCGCCTATCGCCCAGATACATCCGCCGCCGCCGGCTCCTGTAAATCTTGCGCCGCATCTGTTTTTAACAGCCGAATCAACGAGCTTTGCCCCCATCTTATCAAGCACGTCGGGAGTCATTTTCCTCCTTATAGCTGTTTCTCTGTTCATTGAAACGCAGGCTTCTTTAAAGTTTCTTTCAAAAAGAGCGTCAACAAACCTCTGCGTGCATAAAATTATCTCTGCCCAGAGTTTGCGGTATTTGCCGGAAATAAACTGCTCAACCCACCTTGTGTTAATATTCTTCGATTCATGGGGAATTCCGCAATAGGCAAGAAGGAGATGTTTATTTAAGTCTTTATGAAAAGTTTTCTTGATGACAGTTCTCTTCCTGAAAGAACAGCCCTTAATTAGAGCCGGCCAATACCATGCATTAACTCCTCCATAGACAGAGGCAAGCTGATCCTGAAGACCGCACGGCACGCCTGCGACACTTTCTTCAAGGGCATGCGCAAGCAGCGCAATTTTTTGCCTTGACCCGAGACCGGCTGTTTGCTTTTGATCGAGCTTTGAAAACGCCGCAATAAGAGCAACCGCAGCCGCGGATGAACCTCCCAGAGCGCTGCGAGGAGGCGATGACGAGTTAATATCAATATGTACGCCTTCAGCCCCAAAATAGGCCGCAATCGCAAACATAAGCCCTAAAGGATGATTAAAAGGGGTTTTGTCCGAAGAATATTCTGCGCTTTTAAAACCCCTTGAAGAAATCTTTATGATCCCTTCTTTATAAGGGAAAAGCCTGACCCTGGTTCTTAAATTCACCGCTATGTTGAAGGTGCATGGTAAAAGATGCCTGAGCGGATAATAAAATGTGCTGATATCCAGGGTTCCCCCCATGTCGATTCTGCACGGCGCAGATGCTTCAATATGACGTTTTTCAAGAATACTTCTTATGCTCTGCATACCTCTTTAATCCTTACCCCTTAATCCCTGCTCCTGTCTTATCTGACGCAAGAAAGCAAGGCTCCGCGGTTCCTTGCCCAAATGATAAGGCACAAACATTTCCATAAATTCCAGGCTCTCTTTTAAAGACAGGCTGGAAAATTTGATCCTGCTCACCTTGTCCAAATCTACGTTTTTGATCCAGAGAAGCTGCTTTATAGTCCCTTTTGAAAGAAATATCCGCCGTGACGATCCAGACGCACACCTTTCACATACAAGCCCGCCCTTTTTAAGATCAAACTTCACCTGATTTTTTGCCATATTCTCAAGTTCAATCTTGCATATGCTGCAGCAGGTTAAGTTCGGACAAAAACCTGCCATGGCCATAAATTTTATCTGGAACTGGACGCTAAGAGCCATGCCGGGTATTTGCCCAAGATCGAGCTCGCATAAAACATGCTGAAACAGATGATAAAGCTGGATTTGCCTTCCGCCTTCTTCCATCCATTCATTAATCAGTTCCGCCCAGTAGCTTGCATAGGCCATCTTTATTACATCTGCTCTTATTCCGGCAAATGGATGTTTTAATGCAGCCTCCTGTAAAACAGAAAGTCCCGGCCTGCGACCTGAACTGCACACAATATCTAAAACGGAAAAGAGCTCAAGAATACCTGCAAATCGTTTCGCGCTTTTTTTTGCGGATTTGGCTATTACAGAAATTTTCCCTTTATTTAATGTAAAAAAGGTAATTATAAGATCATAATCTCCAAAATCCATATGGCGGAGCATAATAGCAGGGGTGGAGAAGCTTGACATGCGTTATATGCCAAGGAGGGTTACTGCAATATTAAAATACAAGAATACGCTGACGATGTCGATAGCCGTTGTTACAAAAGGACCTGTAGCAACAGCAGGATCGATATTTAACCTGGCGAAGAACATGGGTACCAGAGAGCCTGAAAACGCTGCCAGAGACATGGAAGAGATCACAGCAAGCCCCACGGATAAGGCGAGAGCCCCTCTGCTATATTGAAGCTGAACAACCAGGCCAACGAAAAACCCATAAACTATACCCAATATCAGGCCGATAGTAAGCTCCTTAAAAACAACAACCCATAAATCTCTTATGTTAAGACGACCTGTTGCAAGACCACGTACCACAATAGTGGAGGACTGGATACCGATATTGCCACTCATCCCCATGATAACAGGAATAAATGCCGCAATATAGGCTACCTTGCTCAAGCTCTCTTGAAAGTGGCTAATAACAAAAGATGCGATTATCCCGCCGATACAACACGCAAACAGCCAGGGCAGGCGAATTCTTATGCTTTTTAAGACAGACTGTGTTTCAATAAACTCCTCGCCTGCTCCTGCCATTTTCAATATATCTTCGGTAGCCTCTTGCCTGATGATATCAATAATATCATCAACTGTAACAATACCAACAAGTACGCCATATTCATCAACAACCGGCACAGCCAGGATGTCATAACGCGCAACGATTTTTGCCACATCCTCCTGGTCCACGTCGGTTTTTACTGAAATCACGTCTGTTGCCATAAAATCTTTAAGCGGGGTGTCCGGAGGGACCACTACAAGCTGTCTTAGCGAACTGACGCCTACCAGATTGCCATATTCATCCACTACATAAAGATAAAACGGCATCTCAACATTCGCATACTCCTTTTGCAGTGATTCAATGGCCTCTCTGGCTGTTATATTCTCCCTTAATGCGATAAAATCAGGAACCATGATGCCGCCTGCAGTATCATCTCCGTAACTAAGCAAGCCTTCAACCTCTTCAGAATCCTCCCTTTTCATTTTTTTAAGGATAGAAGCGGATTTTTCTTCCGGCAGTCGTCCAATCAGATCGGCAACATCATCTGTCGGCATATGATCCATTATCTCAACAATATGATCCAGATCCATACCTTCAATAATATTAAAAAAAACATCTTGATTGAGCTCACTGAAAAGCTCAGCTTTTTGTTCAATGTTCTTTATTAAGTCAAAAAGCTTAATCTGATTGGAAGGTGACAAAGAATGGAGCACCACAGCCAGGTCTGCGGCATGTGCCTTGGTGATGATCTTAATGAGGTGGGTTGTGGCTTCCCGCCTCATTAATCTCCTGATGCTTTCAATAAGTATTTTATGACGATCAGTTTGCATAATTATTTTTATGGGATCTGGACATTTACCACCTGTCCACTGTTTCCTAAAATCTCTATGGGTTTATCATTGAAAATCAATTGAACACCTGTTGCATTGCCGATCAATAAATTAAAACCAGCCGACGCTTCAAGCTCAAGGCGATCTCCGGGTTCCAGGCTGTATTCTTTCGGCTTACGCCCATCTATTATTGCCTTTATCCAGGTTGTTTCAATTGTTATTATACTTAGCAACAAACTTTTTTCAGATTGTTTGCCGGCTGAATCAGAGTCTGACTCACTGCCGTAATCGACTTTGGGAGCAATGTCGTCAATATCTTTGCCTGCCTTATTATCCTCGCCCGCATTAGTATTAACCTGGCTGTTGATCTTAAGTGGGGCACGAAAAGCAGACATCGCAAAAACAGATAAAGCGATAATACATATCATCGCCCCAAGAGACAGCAGTAAATGAGGCCAAAAGCTTGTGCTCAATTCGGCAAAATCCGCTTCGGACCTTACATTTGCCTTATAAGTATTAAGACTTGATGTGTAACGCCTTACAATTTCAACCCCATCAACACCGACAGCTTCCGCATAGGCGCGCAAAAATCCTTTAACAAAAACCTCGGCAGGCAGCCTGTCATGATCCTCCTTTTCAACAAGAAGGAGATTGCCTATTCTAATTCTGGTTTTTTTTGAAACCTCGTCAAGGCTGATACCCTTCTCGGTCCGTATCGCCTTAAGATAATATCCAAATGAAAGAGAATTTTTATTAATCATAGTAGTAACCGTTCACAGTTATAGGTTCACAGTTCACAGTTTTTTCAATGAACTATGCAACGATTGAAGCATTTTAGATATTGATTTCAACTCTTGAATTAATTCTTTCGCATCCAAATCAGAAAATACATGTAATCGTTCACGGTTAAGTTGATCTTTATATAAAAAATCGCAACGCGATTAGCCCTGAACCTTTAAACCTTGAACCCGTGAACGGTTATACTTTTATTTTATTATCTTTATATGAGATTTTTCGTGGAGATCATCAAGCCATGACCTGAATTTTTTATCAACTATCTCTCCGAAAAGGTTTTCTTCTATCTCGGCTGTTACCTCTTCCAGCGATTTTCCAGGACTATCTATAACTTCTGAAATATAAAATATCTGATATCCATAATCGGTATCAAGCACAGAGGTAAACTCACCCGAACCCAATCCTTTTATTGCCTCTTGCAATTGTGGTGAAAGCTCATTAATTGCAAATAATCCAAGGTCGAGGCTTCCTGAAGATTCGGAATAGGATTCAGCCATTTCTTCAAAAGGTTGCCCTGCCTTTAATTTTGCAAGCACAGCCTGCATACTTTTTTGAATTGAAGACATCTTTGCTTCATCAGCGGAAGGAGGGACTTTCATAATTATGTTCCAGAGGCGGTATTTTTTCTCTCCACAATATTTATCGCTGTGCGCTTCATAATATGACTTTACATCCTGTCTGGTAATAACGACCTTGGATTTGATTTCAAGGTTGACCAGCTTTGCCCTGAGTATCTGCTCCCTTATATTTTTTCGATACTCTCCCATGTTTAATCCCTGGCCGGCCAACTCTTGTCTGAGCTCTTCGTCACTATAATAGTTTATCTCTTTAATACGCTCAACTGCTGCATCAATCTCTTTTTCACTTACAGAAATCTTAAACCGTTTTATTTCCTGATCAGTAAGTTTCTGATCAATAAGCTGGCTGAGTATATCATCGCGCATCTTGAAGAGCATTTCGCGCTCCTTCTCAGGAGGATATCCAAGTGTTTTGATTTTGTCTGCATATGGTTTTATAAACTGGTTTAATTCGGAAAATGTAATGATATCATCATTAACAACAGCTACGATACGATCAACAACCTCTGCGCTGTCTGCTATATTGAATGGGGTAAAACCTAAAACCAAAATAAAACATATTACCCCACATGCTGAACGCTTAACAATTTCTATAATACTTTTACCCATTAATTTGACCCCGAACCTGCTTGAGAGATTTTCTCCCACTCTTTTTTGTTTATTTCAACCAAATATTTTTTTTTAAGATTCTCTATCCATGGTTTATAGGCTTCTTCCGCCTTTTTTCTACGCAGCTCTTTTACGATTATTCTATTTAAATCACCATCCTCCTTATCAGGACCGCCGGACAGGACAGATGGTACTCCATCCCCATTATAATATTTTTCATAATAGTTTGATATGTCTTCGGGACTTATTACAACACGTTCCTTTAACTCTATTTCAACCACCTTCTCTATGAGCAAACGCTTCCCGAGCTCTTTTTCCCACGAATTGTATGAAATAGCGTTCTCAAGTAAAATCTGCTCAAAAGCATTATCGTCATAATCTCCCTTCATTCGTGCAACAGCTTCATCAAGTTCTGAATCAGAAATCTCAACATTCAGCTCTTTTGCCTTTTCTAATATAATCATCTCCTCTATCAACTGGCTCAAAAGCCGCAACTTGGCTCCCCTGCAAGAATCCGGGTCCTGCAATGCATTATGAGAATAAGCCATTCTGATAATTTCAAAGGAACTGTTGAAGTCAACTGTTGTAACGACTCTGCCTCCGACTCTAATTAAATAATTATCGCTGGGTGCTGAATGTGAATCAGACCCATAATCACCACACCCTGTCAGGATATAAATAATCAATAAGGCGCCAAGCATCGGAAACAATTTAGTAGAGTATCTTATCATTGATAAATGGTAACCGTGAACGGTTACTAATCCTTTAAGTATTTTGCTGCTCAGCAGTTAACATGTTGAATAATTTCTTTCAAGATGTTTCTGGTCTCCAATAATATACCGTCTGCGGTGCGTTTTGACAGTTTTGCTTTTAGCACATGGTCCGGCGTAAAACTAAAACAATCGCTTTGCTCAACAATCATATCAACAATGCCAAAAGGATATTTCTGGTGAGCCTCTGAAAAATAAAGAATGAGTTGCTGTCCGGCCAGGTCAAGCCGTTTTACCCCGGCTTTTATTGCGTATACTTTAAGCATGATCTTTAATAAAAGATTGTTTGTCTCTTTTGGCAAGGCCCCAAAGCGGTCAAGCAGCTCTTTCTTAAAATCTGAAATTTCGCAAAGCTCGGTCATCTTTGCAAGGCGGCGGTAAGCTGAAAGCCGCTGGTTGATATCGGAAATATAAGATTCAGGAATAAAGCTTGACAAAGATATATTAATCTCAGGTTCAAGGCCTTCCTGAACCGGTTTTCCTTTAAGCTCAGATATCGCGTTTTCCATGAGCTTTAAAAACATGTCATAACCTACCGCAGCTATATGGCCGGACTGGGATGCGCCCAAGATTGTGCCTCCCCCTCTTATTTTCAAATCGCTCATGGCTATTTGAAAACCGGCCCCAAGATCGCTGTGCTCCATTAATACCTTCAGGCGTTTCCGAGCATCCTTGCCTAAAGCTGTCTCATCAGGAATAAAGAGGTATGCATAAGCCTGTTCATCAGCTCTGCCTACACGTCCTCGCAACTGGTAAATCTGCGCCAATCCGAATCTGTCCGCCCGATTAACAAGAATGGTATTAGCAGAAGGAATATCAAGCCCGGACTCAATTATCGTTGTACAAACAAGCATGTCGATCTCTTTATTGAAAAACCGCAGCATCACAAGCTCAAGCTCATCTTCCGTAAGACGGCCATGCGCTACATCAAGCCTGACTTCAGGCACCAGTTTTTGCAAATAGTTTGCCATTGCCCATATATTATGAATATCATTGTGAACAAAATATATCTGGCCCTTTCTTTTCAACTCATTCCGTATTGCTTCTGAAACAACCGCCGCGTCAAACTCAGAAATGTATGTAATAATTGACTGGCGATGCTCAGGCGGTGTTGAAATAATACTAATATCACGCACTCCCATCATGGACATGTGAAGAGTACGTGGTATAGGGGTTGCCGTCAAGGTCAGAATATCTACCATGCGCCTGATTTCTTTCAGTTTTTCCTTGTGTTTAACGCCAAATCGCTGCTCTTCATCAAGCACGACAAGCCCCAAATCTTTAAAAGCAACATCTTTCTGAATAAGCCTGTGGGTTCCTATAACTATATCTATCTTTCCTGATTTAAGCTCATCTATAATTAAGCGCTGCTCGGAGGCGGAACGGAATCTGCTTAAACAGGCGACATTGACCGGATAACGCTTAAAACGGTTTGCAAATGTCTCAAAATGCTGCTCAGCAAGCACTGTTGTGGGAACCAGCATGGCAACCTGTTTTCCATTATTCACAGCCATAAAGGCCGCTCTAAGGGCAACCTCTGTTTTTCCGTATCCTACATCGCCGCATACAAGCCTGTCCATAGGTGTCGGCTCCTCCATATCATGCAGCACATCATCAATCGCCTTTAGCTGGTCCGGTGTCTCTTCGTAAGAAAAACCAGCCTCAAAATCCTGCGAATCACCGTCTGTTACCTTAAAAGCATAGCCTTCCTTTACATTACGCTCAGAATAAAGTTTAAGGAGTTTCCCCGCGATCTTCTCAACCGATTTTTTAACCCTTTCCTTAACCCGCTGCCATGATTTTCCGCCCAGTTTGTCAAAAACCGGAATCACTCCGTCCAGCCCCATATATTTTTGAACCATGCTCATTCGATCTACAGGAAGATAAAGCTTATCATCATCCTTATAGATAATAAGCAGAAAATCGTTGCCTGTTCCATCTATCTTGAGCTTTACCAGGCCGTCAAAGCGACCGATTCCATGTTCAATATGAACAACAAATTCGCCTTTCTTCAGGTCTGTAAATTCAAGCATCCCGGCTTGAACCTTTGCTTTTTGTCTTGAAATCCTTTTTATGTGGTGCTTTACACCGAATATTTCCTCTTCTGTAATTAGAGCCAAAAACGCATCCTGCCAGACAAAACCTGATGAAACCCGGCCAATGCATACAGCCACAGGCCATTTACTGCCTTTAGCGACATGGAACCCGTCAATAATTCCAAGCTCAATGCCGTACGGCAACATAAGAGATTTAATACGGTCGGCCTGCAATCTGGAACTGCAGACAATAAGAGCGGCATATCCTTCCTGTTTTCTGTCATCAATCCAGTTTGCAAGAGGCAGGAGAAGGTCCTCTTTTTTCATATGAGCCTTAAGTTCAGTTCTGACAGCAGAGTTATCTTCAACATTAAAGCCTATCCGTAAAAAAGGTTGCCCCTTGTTCCAACCCTCTCCCGACACAGGAAGCATTTTGACTGTCAGAGGGTTCCTCTCAGACAGCAGCTCCTTTGCCTTTGGCCATTGCATGTAAGAAGCTTCAGGCTCAACACACAGTATGCCCTCTTTGCAGGCGGCAAGATAGTTCTTTGTCGCCTGCTCCTGAAATTGGCCGGCAGCCTCTTCTAATTCTTTTGGTTCCATAAGAACAAAAAGCGCCTTGTCAGGAACATAATCAAACAGTGTGTCAAGCTGAGGATATATCAAGGGGATAAGGCTCTCAATTCCCGGGAACACCCCCTCTTTCCTGATACGCTCAACCAGCTCTCTAACTCTGGTTACCGGAAGATCAAGGGCAGACGCCTGCTCTCTTATCCTGCCTATTATCTTATCAATAAGCTCCATTTTAAGGATCGCTTCCCCTGCCGGAAGTATGATCGCTTCCTGTATGCTTTCTGTCTTGCGCTGGGTTGCTGCTGAAAAAAATCTTAAGGAATCCACGGTTTCTCCAACCAGTTCGATCCTTAGCGGATCTGAATACATCGGAGAATAAATATCCAGAATCCCGCCTCTAACACAAAAATCCCCTGGCTCCTCCACAATCGCGGCTCTAACATAACCGCCGGCAATAAGTTTTTCTATCAAAAGATCCCTGTCAATATCTTCACCGGTCATTATAAGCTCAGCATAATCGCTCAGCATAAGCTTTGGAATGAGTCTTTGCAGCAGGGCGCTTACGGTTGTAACTACAACCAGCGGCATTTCACCCTCTATGAAACGGTAAAGAGCGCTTATCCGCCTTGCCGCTGTTTCGTTGTTGTATGACAAACGCTTAAACGGCAAAATATTATAAGGTGGAAAATATATTAAGGCCTTTTGAATATCTTTTGAAAAAAAGCGCAAATCTTCCAAAAGCATTTCAGCATCTTTTGACGAAGCCGCTACAACAACAACAGGCATCCTGTGCTCCATGTATATTCTGGAGACAAGGAATGCCCTTTCAGACCCGGACAGGCCTGTGCACTCAATTCCGGAATTTCTGCAAGGAATTAAATCAATTAAGGCTTTAATAGAACTTTTTTCTTGATTTAGATTTATAAACAAAGTAGGGCTTTCTTATTTATCAGGCTGATATTTACCAGGCCGACGTAGCTCAGTCGGTAGAGCAGCTGATTCGTAATCAGCAGGTAGGCGGTTCGACTCCGCCCGTCGGCTCCAAAGTATCTTGACATATATTCAATATCTGTATATTTAATAGGTTATACTCTTTTCATAGGCGGCAAACAGTCTATTTGCCTGTTTGCGCCCAAAAAGCTTATAAACAGTAAATTTGAAGTTGCTTTTACTTGAAAAATCTGAATAAATAAAGTCATCTTTACAGCTTAAAGAAAAAATTATAATAAAATAAGCTAATTATATAAACACGAGACCCTTGAAAAATGTTCAATTTCGTTCAAGTTCAATAAAGGCGAAAATTTTAACCGCGGGAATACATTGAGTATTTTGAGGATTAAAATTTGAGCCTGACGCTGGAATTGGGCGAAAGGGGGCGTTTTGCAAAAATCTCAATATATCATTATTGATAATGACGTAGCAAGTTCTTTTAGGAGGTAGCATGGCATTAACCAAGAGCGATATTGTTGAAAAGGTTTATGAGCTTGGTTTTACCAAGAAAGAAGCGGTAGATATCATCGAATCTCTTCTGGAAATTATTAAAAGCACCCTGGAAAAAGAGGAGGATGTCCTGGTTTCAGGGTTTGGCAAATTCTGCGTAAAAAACAAGAGGCAGCGAAGGGGCCGAAACCCTGCTACAGGTAACGACTTGATGCTGAGGGCAAGAAAGGTTGTTACATTTAAATGTTCCGGTAAGTTAAGAAATAAAATCAATAATCAATAATGATTTATTTTTGTGTGACAAGCCACGCAAACTGGTAAGGATTTAAGCTGATTGGATTTGTCTTAAATATCTTTCCGCCAAGAAGGTCTTTCATATCAAAATCGCCGCTGCCTTTCGGCAATGATACAGAAACATGCGTTGATGAAATATTTGTTAATGCATATATTGTCTGTTCTTTGCAATGCCTTGAAATAGCAAATACTTTTGGATCAAGTTCCAGTATTTCAAAAAAAGCGTTTGGATGAAAGGCCGGCTGTTTTTTCCTGATTTTGATCAAGTCTATATATGAAAAAAAAATTCTTGAGCGAAAGCCATCGGGATCCTTCAATTGTTTTACAATATCATCCAGTCGCAATTTTCCCCTGTTTATGGTTCTGGACATTTGAGTTTGCCTGACACCTTGTTCCCAATTGTGCGAACCTAATATGCTGTGGATATAGGTGGCAGGCACTCCCGGAAGAACAAGCTGAATTGCCTGAGAGGCAAGAAATCTATCAGGATGATATTTATCAACTCCGTTTTTTTTGTTTAAGAGAGCATCAACATAGGTTATATTCAGTTCATACGGGCTCTCCGAACCATCTGAATTTCTCTTATATGAAACCCTGCCTCCATTTTCTTTAACAATCTTAATGAGCCTGTCTATTTCCTCTTCAGGCAATATCCCTTCAAGCGGGCGCACACCAATACCATCATGCGAGGCCGTAAAATTGAAAAAGGTATTGGCTTCAGACTTTAAATAAAGCCCTTTTGCCCAGCTTGACAAGGCCGTTGAATCCTCAATTGCAAAGGAATAAAAAAGCAGCGGCGGCAGCGTAAAGTTATAAACCATTTGCGCCTCATTCCGGCCATCTCCCAAATAGCTGATATTTTCCACATGAGGCACATTTGTCTCCGTAATAATCATGACATCAGGGGCAACGCGATCTAATATGCTTCGAAATAATTTCACCACATCATGGGTCCGGCTCAGGTTAACACAATTCGTCCCGATCTCCTTCCATAAATAGGCAATTGCATCAAGCCTCAGAATAGTTGCGCCCTGATCCACATAAAAAAGCAGTATCTCAACCATCTTTTTAAGGACATCAATGCTTTTAAAATTAAGGTCTATCTGATCAGCGCTAAATGTTGTCCAAACATTAACAGCCTTTCCGGAACTTTTTGTAAATTCAGTTAAAAGCGGCAGCGACCTGGGCCTTGTAACCCCGGACAGATCAATCAAGGGGTCTGCTTCAATGGCAATATCTTCAAATCCCTGTTCCTCATTTAAATACTTTTCAAACCACTTGCTCTTTGAAGAAACATGATTCAGCACAAGATCAAACATAAGCTGAAAATCGCCGCCCAATGATTTAATGTCCTCCCAGGATCCAAGCTTTGGATTTACCAAATAAAAGTCAATGACAGAAAAACCGTCGTCAGAAGAGTAGGGGAAAAATGGAAGAATATGTATTGTTGAAAATACATCTTTGAAGTGTTTTGCGGCAAAACCGTGAAACGTTTTCAAAGGAGCTTCCCTGTCTGAATACAGGGAGTCGCCATAAGTTATCAAAACCACATCTTCCTGGGAAAAGTACTCATTCGCCTCTCTTTTTCTGACTGGAAGCTTTTCTATTAAAGGAAGAATTTTATCAAAGGCAAGCGCCCCCTTTTTTGTGCCGTATATTTTATGTAAAATGCCCTTAACAGCATCAAATCCTTCCATGTGTCCTACCTCCTGCCCTGTTAAACACCTGTTCCAGAACCTTGCTGCTGCCTCAAAAGGTGTTTCATCTTGACTATGGGATTTTTGTCATGATATTTATATTAAATCTATCTATATTTCAATAAAGTAAGAAAAAATGATTTACATTATGCAAAATTATTAATATAGAATAATAGACAGATTCTGCCAAGCACTCTAAATCCAAGCCCTTGCTACACAGTGAACTCTTAGTACCTGCTCATTTATCAGAGTGCATATACATAAAGCCCAATAAGCTCTCTTCGAAAGGCAGGAACCCATGGACCGTATAAAAAAGTCATCCATCCATCTATCCTCTTCCAGCCGGATTCTCAATCCAGATCGCAGGATGTTTTTAAAGACAGCTGCACTTTCCGGATGTGCGGCACTGATTACTGGAATACCCTTGACGACCTATGTCATTTCACCGGCCCTGAAAAAAAGCGCAACCAAATGGATTAATTTGGGATCTGTCGAGGATTTGGAAGAAAATAACTTCACCATGCTCTCCTACGAATTTATGGTAAAAGACGGTTGGATCGTCCTTCCACAACGGGGTTTTGTGTGGGCACGGATCGATCACAACCGGAAAATAAAAATATTTTCATCAACCTGCAGCCACCTTGCTTGTAATGTGATCTGGCAGAAAGAGACAGGCGTGTTTGAATGCCCCTGTCATTCCGGACGATTTAACGCCCAGGGACAGCCGATTGCTGGCCCTCCGACCCGGCCTTTATCGATTCTGGAGCATAAAGTGGAAGACGACAACCTGCTCGTCTCCATGGAGTTCTAACCTTTTACCATACAAAAAGGAGGACATAAATCATGTGTAAAAAATTATTCATCAATTTCAGTTTATGCGTGGCCCTGATTGTAGGTAGCCTGCAGTTTACCACAGGGGAAGCAATGGGGGCTTCCAGGCAAACCCTAACTGCCGTTCGTGCAAAGTCCGCTCCCTTAGGATCGGACGACGCGGTATGGGGAAAGGCTAAAGGGCAAATTGTTCCTTTTGAAGGCAAGGAACAATTTGCAGGCAAAAAAGCGAGCGTCACTACTAAAGCCGTTTATACCGATGACAGTATCTATTTTCTTTTCAAGTGGAAAGATCCAACATTGAGCGTAACAAAAGACGCCTGGGAGTATGATGGATCAAAATGGAGTCACCGGAAAGGCAATGAGGATCGCATTGCCCTGCTGTTTGAAATCAACCGGATCAACAATTATGCCACTAAAGGGTGTGCGATTCTATGCCATGTTCCCCAGGGTGCATCCAATGCCAAAGACGGCAAATTCGGCACATCAACCGCGGCTGAAATGGGCGATTTGTGGCATTGGAAAGCCGCCCGTTCCGATCCTGAGGGATTTGCCGATGACACATGGTTGACCCAAATAAGCGCGGAAAAAGGCGGTCGTAAAAACGATAATGGAAAAGGCGGGGACCGGAAAAATATGACCGAGGACAAATCCAGGCCCAAATTCATGCTTGCCCCTGGAAAAACACTTGCCAAACACGGTATCCTGCTTGCTTCCCATGCAGTTGAAATCACAAATTATTCCGATTTCAAGGCAGGTGATGTTTTGACCTACCAAATGCCTGAAACGCCGGAGGGTTCACGCGGTGACATCAAGGCGGTCAGCCGGCATGCGGACGGCAGCTGGACAGTCATGCTCTACAGAAAGCTCGACACCGGCAATGAGGATGATGCGGTCTTTAATCCAAGAAAGAAATACAATTTTACCATGGCTCTTTTTGATGATTCCGGTGACGAAAATTCTTATGATTCCGAAGTCATCACACTCAGCTTTAAAAAATAGGGTGATTTAATGCTGATTAAACTTCTCGCACTGGAGGCGGTTATGGACAGCCTTCGGTCATTGAAAGTCCCTGATGACGCATTGAACCGGACCCGTTTCTGCGGTGCTTTGCTTGTCGTTTTAATCGTATTGCTGTTTTTATCCGGTATTGTCATGGCCTTCTACTATTCACCGGTTCCCGGTGCAGCCTATGACAGTGTCGACTTTGCTCTGTTCAGTGTTCCTTTTGGACGCATTGTCAAAGGGGTTCACTATTATGCATGGAACCTCTTGCTTATTGTTCTTGGGATTCATCTGCTCCGTGCTTTTATACTCGGTGCCTACAAAGCACCGAGACAAATGGTTTGGATTTCCGGTGTAGTGGTAATGCTTTTTGTTCCTCTTTTTATTATTACCGGAGATTTGCTTCCATGGGATCAGAAGGGTTATTGGTCAACTCAGGTCCGTTTAAGCATCATTTCATCTATGCCGTTTATCGGAGATCTGTTGGTGAGACTATTACAAGGGGGATCACTGACCGGTGTCGTCGCCCTGACACGATTTTACATTCTCCACATCCTGCTGTTGCCGGGGCTGCTTATTTTTCTCGTAGCTGTCCATTTTCATTTCATTTATCATCGTGGAATTACCGGGCCTTTGACCCAGAGCACGGATCAGAGAGCAAAAACCAGCTTTTTCCCGAACATCTTAAACCGGTGGCTGGTTTTGTTTTTGATTGTTTCCGTCATTATCGGGCTTATCGGATGGTATTGGACAGCCCCTCTGGGCGATCCGGCTGATCCTACGGATTCATTCTATGTGCCCAGGCCTGAGTGGTGGGTTCTGTTTTTGAATCAACTGGTCACCATTTTCAAAGGAAATTATACTATAGTTGGATCAATGATTATACCCGGCGGACTGATCGGATTGTTGCTCGCCTTGCCGGTGATAGACCGGTCTCCGGAGCGACATCCGTTCGGCCGATGGAAGTTCATGCTGGCAGCAGCCGTCATAACTATGGCCATTGCAGGCCTTTCCGTCATGGGATATGTGGAGCATTTTGCTGGACCAGCGCATTAACACATATTGAGACCTTAATAAGCATTGAGGTGTATCATGCCTTTTATAAATCAAAGATATCTGCCCATTATTTTCATGTTGCTCCTTTCCGTATCCCTTGCAGCCGGTGGCATTTCAAATGCAGAAGAGATCCTTGTCGTAACCACAAAACATGCTCATAGGGCACCTGAAAACCTGGATGACCCTGTCTGGCAAAACATAACGCCTTTTCAGGTGCCTGTGCAGGGACGTGAAAATTTGACCCAATCAAAAGGTGTCGTGTTTACCCAGGGCATTTATACGGATGATTCCTTATACCTGAGATTAAGATGGAAGGATTCGACCCGGAGCGTTGTGAAGCAATCCTGGAAATTTGACGGACGCAAATGGCATCATTTGACCGGGAATGAAGATCGGATTGCGCTCCTTTTTGAAATCACCAGAATCGATAAATTTGCATCACGTGGTTGCGCAGTTACCTGTCACAGCCCGGCGGATTTATCGAGGGAAAAGTGGAAACTGGAAACCAGAACCTCCAGGGAAAAGGGGGATTTATGGCACTGGAAGGCCGCACGATCGGCCCCCTATAACCACGCAGACGATACATGGCTGACGGTTGCGGGCAATCCAACAGGATCATACAGGGAGACCGGCAGAAGAAATGATGCCGGAATGGGAGGAGATATCAAAAACCAAACCAAAGATGGATCAATGCCGGGCTATATGCAGGATCCCGCCCAAAAACCGACTGTACCCGGTTTTCTCTTGTTTGAGGAGGCTGTAAAAATTTCAGATTATTCAACCTTTAACCCGGGTGATATAATCCCTTTCAGGTTACCGGTAAAACCCGGCGGGTCAAGGTTTGACGTTAAAGCCCAAAGCAGATGGAACAAAGGATACTGGACCGTCATGCTATACCGAAAACTAAACACCGGGCATGCAGACGATGTGGTCTTCAATCCATTGAAAAGATATAGTTTCGCCATGGCTGTATTTGATGATTCAGGAGCAGATCACTCAAAAGCGACAAAACCCATGGTGTTAAAATTCGACCGCTGAATCATATATGCTCTCATGGGAGATGCTTATATGTACGGCAAAAAGCCGCCTCAGCTTAACTCAGTTCTTATGTATAAATTTAAAACTTTAAGAAAGGAGGCAAAATGAAAAATTATTTAACCAAAAGCATCTGGAGCCCTTATTTAGCAGGAGCTTTAGTAGGCGTACTGGCCGTTTTGTCCGTTGTTGTCTCTACGAAAGTATTATCAAAACCCAAGTATCTTGGTGCTTCAACTACCTTTGTTCGTGTGACCGGACTTATTGAACAACAGGTTGCAAAAAACCATGTTGATAATAACGAGTACTTCCAGTCTGAAAAAATAAAAGTGGATTGGCAGATGATGGTGGTGTTGGGAATTTTTATAGGGGCATTATTATCATCTCTTCTTGGAAAAAGTTATAAAAAAGAATTTGTTCCCAAGATATGGGAAGAACGATTTGGTAACAGCCCTGTTGTTCGCGGAGCAGGCGCTTTTATCGGAGGAATTATCCTTTTGTTCGGCGCACGTCTTGCCGGTGGATGTCCCAGTGGCCATGGATTAAGCAGCATTATGCAACTCGCCGCAAGTGGGTTTATTGCCATGATATGCTTTGTTATCGGCGGCATAATTACCGCTAAATTATTATATAAAGGAGGGAATTAATTATGGAACTTCTATTAGGTATTATCACAGGCATCCTCTTTGGTTTCCTTTTACAAAAAGCGCAGGTAATACGGTTTGAACGACAAGTCGGTTTTTTGCTGCTTAAAGATATGACTATCATTAAATTTATGTTTTCAGCGATTATAGTCGGCGTAACAGGTATATACCTTTTTAAAGACCTTGGCGTGATCTCATTAAGCATTAAAGAAACCAACGTAGCTGCTCAAATTATAGGTGGATTGCTTTTTGGTATTGGCTGGGCTATTGCCGGATATTGCCCTGGAACATCATTAGGAGCTTTAGGTGAAGGACGCATACATGCGTTGTGGGCTATATTGGGAATGTTGGTTGGAGCTGGTTTGTATGCTGAAGTATACCCGGCACTAAAAAGCAATGTTTTGGCTTGGGGTAATTTCGGCAAAATCACTCTGCCGGATATATTAAAAATAAACCATTGGGTTGTTATTATTATTTTTATTGCCGCAATTTTAGTTTTGTTTAAATTTTTTGAAAATAAAAATATTTAAACACACAACCTCAATCAAGCAGACGCAAACTCCGGTTTTCGCCGCTCATTTCCGATGTTCGCCCCGCCGCAAGCGGGGCGAACCCTTGTCTGTTAAATCCGGCATGAAACAAAAAACCAATTTTGACCGATACCTTGAAAAGCAGTTGAAAGATCCTGATTTTGCCGGGCGCTACCAAAAGGCCGGTGATGCCTGGGACGTGGCTTTGCAATTAGCTGCTTTGCGTAAAAACGCAACTTGTGGCAAAACCTTCAAGGGATAGAGTGATAACTTATCGAAAAGATAACAAATTAAATTGACTTGTATATTCGCTTAATATATCTTGCCAAAGATTAATTTCGGTCTGTTTTTTGAACCTCAAACAGGAGGATCAGATGACCAATCATTGGATTACAAAAAAATAAAGCCCCGTTTCTTCAGACACATGAAGGATGGGGCGTTTTGCTTTACCGGCTTGGAACTGAAACAACAACGTTCTTATAAACTGAGGAGTATCCCATAAATACTCAAAACAATTTTCAAACGGAGGTATGGGTGGAAAAACTGAAAGGGTATCAGAAGAAATATTTGAAAGGTCTTGCCCACGGCATGAAACCACTGGTTTTTGTCGGGCAGAAGGGAATTTCGCCTGCTCTAACAGAAGCTGTTGATGAGTCATTAAAAAAGCATGAGCTTATTAAGGTAAAATTTATTGATTTCAAGGAAAAAAGCCAGAAGGAAAAAATAGCCGGCGTCATTGAAAAAGAAACCGCTTCCGAGTTGGTGAAAATGATTGGTCATATTGCAATATTTTATCGTCAGCAAAAAAACCCTGAAAAAAGAAAGATCGATATTCCAAAGGAGTAACCGGCACACAATGTAATGCTGGTGTCTGTACAGAACGTTCCAATCCCAACACATTGACGATACAAACTTATAAACTGAAGAGGATGTCCCGTAAATACTCCAGTGTTGTAGATCTGTATGATTCTGGGCGATTATAGGGCTATATGCCGATTGCAGGTCAGATAGTTTGGAACACTGTCAGTGGCTGGAGTCGGAATTTGGATTTCGAAAGTGTATCGTGGCGCCCTCACCCAGCTTCAAAACGTTCGCCTGGTGGCTGGAGCCTGCGTACAATTGCTGACTTGCCCACCGTGATAGTGACAAGTGTTGCAATCTATGGGGGCTCCATTTCCAGCCGAATGACATCCTCCTCCCGCGCCGCACCCCATAGCGTTTTTATACGGCGCGTCGGCATCCTGGTGGTGTATCGTATAGTTCATACCTGCCCCGCTGATGTTATGACAGCGATAACAAACAATTCTCATCTCTTGCGAGGTTGCATCGTCATATAAGTCTCCTAATACACCGCCGTTTATCCTTCTTCTTACCAAGTACAGATTCTTTGACCCGTGCGGCTCATGACAGTCGGTGCAGGAAAGAACAAGCCCGCTGGCATCCCACGCTGTAGCATACGGCTCAAGCAGATTCATTGCCGCCGCGCTTGAGGCGGTGGCAACATTTGTGCCATGCTTATCGCCGCCTGCTTCGCCTCCTATTGAACTCCAATCAATGGGTGTATTAGGAAGACTATATGGTGACCCGGTCATGCTCGAGGAATGGCAGTCCTGGCAGAAGGTGATATAATCCGGCATATTGGAACCCCATCCTTCCGCGGGTTCACTTGCGGTCATGTCGGGTTCGTACTTAACAGGTGCTGTGCTTTTAGAATAGGGCGGCCGATAATAACTTGTATAATCGCTCAACTTCTCACCAGCACTATCACCCCAAAGCTCGTCATGAGCAGAGGGCTTGGATATGGCCGTATATGTCGGATCGCCGGGGTTTGCTTTATTCTGTTTGGCTTTATGAACATTGTGGCATGCGCTGCAAGGGTTGGAGCCTGTTTTAAATGTGGAACTCCAGTTAGCCTTCGCAAAAGTAAGCACATTGTTCAGATCGTGAGAAGACAATTTGTTAAAGAGCTCGAAAATAGAATCTTCAACAATTGAAGCGTTACCAAAGGTAGCGCTGTAATCGTAGTTTAGAATTACTTCGTTTTGCAGATAACCGGTATCTATATGGCAGTAAAAGCACGCATTATCATCCTGGGCATAAGACCCTGCTAATGCTGAAGTGTTAAAATTTTGCGCCAGGAGACAAAACCTATCAGGCCCTGCGGCGTCACCGGTGCTTGGAGACGGCTCAGCCCCTGCAATACTTGCATGCTGTTCGTGGCAGTGGGCGCAGTTGCCCCGAGCATATTGATTCGTTCCGGTTCGAAGCACGCCGAAGGTTGCGCTATCCCCATGAGCGGAATTCCCGTAAGGCCCTGCAAAAGCAAGCCCGCTTCCCAAAAACATGAGGGCGATCAACCCTAAAAACATTCTCTCCATTTTGTTCACCATTTTAATATTACAGATGGTTAAAGGCAGATCGTTCTCTGTCTAGAGTATCGATCTTTTTGGGTTAATAGTATAGAGCTGAAAACATGAAGTCCATGTGGAGCTTTTTGCCGATTATTTGTGGCGAAATTACTACAGCAAGGGATAATTATTGAGATTCAAGAGAGATAATCAACAGGGAGAAAAAGGGGGACAGGATTGAATTTCGGCGTTTGGTTCCTTGGGAGGTTAACCCATAAATATCAGATGTATAGCGTGGCCCGACCCCCATCCCACGATCAGGCTACTTATGGCAAAAAAGACAAGGGATAGGGGGATAACTTATCGAAAAGATAACAAATTAAATTGACTTGTATGTTCGCTTAATATATCTTGCCAAAGATTAATTTCGGTCTGTTTTTTGAACCTCAAACAGGAGGATCGGGTGACCAATCATTGGATTACAAAAAAATAAAGCCCCATTTCTTCAGCAATATGAAGGATGGGGCTTTTTGCTTTACAGGCTTGGACCTGAACCGCAATAGCGAGCGAATACAAAAACAGCAAACTTCCTTACGGTCGAAGCTCCCCTCTGCTTGGCTGGGAAGCTTGAAACCATGAACTAAAAAAAGGATTTGGCTGTTCTATTCTTGACGATATAAACTTATAAACTGAAGAGCGTAAGTACGCTCAGTATTTGCTTTTAAAGCTAATAACGGGTATAATTATTTATATATATAGCATGTAGCACAAAAGGGTATTATGACCAAAACACCTGAACAAAAAGCCAGGGAAACCATCGACAAAATGTTGGACTTGTCCGGCTGGGATGTCCAGGATCTCGCAGGCGTCAATATACATGCAAAAAAAGGGGTGGCCATCAGGGAGTTCCCGTTAAATCAGGGGCATGGCTTTGCAGATTATCTCCTTTATGTAAATGGCAAGGCATCAGGGGTTGTTGAGGCAAAAAAAGTCGGAACTACCCTTACAGGCGTTGAAATCCAGTCCGACAAATACAAAACCGGCCTGCCCGAGCAGCTTCCCGCCTGGTATCGGCCACTCCCTTTCTGTTATGAATCCACAGGTGTGGAGACCCGTTTTACAAATGACCTTGAACCTGACCCTCGTTCCCGGAATGTCTTTTCTTTCCATCGCCCTGAAACATTGGCAGATTGGATAAATGAAGACCCGCCTTTAGTTAAAGGGAATATGCTTGAAACACAGTCCCCTTTTGGCAAGCCTTCCACCCTGAATCTGCGCCTGAAACAGATGCCTACGCTCATTGAAGAAGGCCTCTGGTCTGCCCAGATCAGGGCTATAAAAAAACTGGAAAAATCTTTTTCAGAAAACCGTCCACGCGCTCTTATACAGATGGCCACAGGATCAGGCAAGACATTTACTGCCATCAGCTTTATTTACAGGCTTATAAAGTTTGCAAAGGCACGCCGGATTTTGTTTCTTGTTGACCGCGGCAATCTGGGCAGACAGACCCTTAAGGAATTCCAGCAGTATGTTTCTCCCTATAACAACTATAAATTCAGCGAAGAATTCATTGTTCAACGCCTTACTTCAAAAAATCTGGATTTCACTGCACGAGTCTGCATCTGCACTATCCAGCGTCTTTATTCAATGCTTAAGGGTGAGGATCTTGCTGAGGAGGATGAGGAAAAATCTGTTCAGGGCTTGGAAAAAGTCTATGGTGAGGTGCCGCCCATAGAATATAATCCGGCCATCCCTATTGAGACCTTTGACTTTATAATTACAGACGAGTGTCACCGTTCCATTTACAATCTTTGGCGCCAGGTGCTGGAATATTTTGATTCATATCTTATAGGCCTTACCGCCACACCCAGCAAACAGACTTTTGGTTTTTTCAATCAGAATCTTGTCATGGAATATGGGCATGAGGAGGCTGTGGCCGACGGCGTGAACGTGAATTACGACGTGTACCGCATCAAGACCGAAATTACAGAAGGTGGTTCTATTGTCGAAGCTGGTTATTATGTAGACAAACGGGACCGTGAAACCCGATCTGTGCGCTGGGAGCGGCTGGACGAAGACCTCGAATACACCCCCAATCAACTGGACCGCGATGTGGTTGCTAAGGATCAGATCCGCACTGTTATCCGTACTTTTCGTGACAAGCTGTTTACAGATATTTTTCCCGGCCGGACCGAGGTTCCAAAGACCGTAATTTTTGCAAAAGATGACAGCCACGCTGAAGACATTGTCAAGATTGTGCGCGAGGAATTTGCAAAGGGCAATGACTTTGCCCAGAAAATTACCTACAAGACAACCGGCAAAAAGACGGATGAACTCATCGCCGAATTTCGCAACTTCTACTTTCCGCGAATAGCGGTCACCGTGGATATGATCGCAACCGGCACTGACATCAAGCCTCTTGAAGTTGTAATGTTCATGCGCAGCGTAAAATCCCTCGGATATTTTGAGCAGATGAAGGGTCGGGGCGTACGTGTTATAAATGATGATGACCTGCAATCTGTAACATCTGATGCAAAAACCAAGGATCACTATGTCATTGTGGATGCTGTTGGTGTCTGCGAGCGGGATAAGACCGACTCAAGGCCCATGGACCGGAAAAAATCGGTCTCTTTTGAAAAGCTTCTCCAAGCTGTAAGTCTTGGAAACACAGAACCGGATGTTATTTCCTCAATTGCTGTCCGCATTGCGCGTTTAAACAAAAACCTTACAAAAGAAGACAGTTCAAAGATAATTGAGCTTGCAGATGGCAAAAGCCTGGGTGAGCTTACGTATGATCTTGTAAATGCCATTAATCCTGACAAACAGGTTGAACTTGCCTGCACCGAGCTGGGCGAGGCAGGCAGCACGGCACAGCCTTCCGAAGAAGAAATTCAGGAAGCTGCAACAAGCCTGATAAAAAACGCGGTCAAGCCCCTGCATAATCCAGAGCTTCGGAATCTATTGATAGAGATTAAGAAAAAGAACGAGCAGATCATTGATAATGTCAGTCCTGATAAGGTTATAGAAGCAGGCTTCAGCGCAGAGGCCATGGAAAAAGCAAAAGGCATGATCGAGTCCTTTAAGAAGTTTATTGAGAAAAATAAGGATGAAATCACAGCCCTGCAGATTCTTTACTCCAGGCCGTACAAGGCGCGTTTACGGTTTGAAAATATAAAAGAGCTTGCAGATACCATAAAAAAGCCGCCTCATCTTTGGACTGAAAATAATCTCTGGATGGCCTATGCTGCTCTTGAAAAGTCAAAGGTTCGTGGTGCAAGCGGCCCGCATATTTTAACGGATTTGGTGTCTCTTGTGCGGTATGCGCTTGATCAGGAAAACGAGCTTGTGCCGTTTCCGGAAAAGGTTGATACAAATTTCAATGCATGGTTGGCACAGCAGGGTAAAAAGTTCACGGAAGAACAGATTCGCTGGCTTGAGATGATCCGTGATCATATTGCAGGAAACTTAAGCATTGAAACAGATGATTTTGAATATGCGCCTTTTTCGCAGGCAGGTGGTATTGGAAAGGTTTATCAATTATTCGGTGAAGAATTAAATATCATCTTAGATGATTTAAATGAAAGGCTTGTGGCATAATATTTACCTGCGCTTTGCAGGAAGGGAATAGGGCAAAACCTTTTTAATGTGAAATGGATTAATAATGAATGACATTGTGTCGGTAGAAAGAATTGCAAGTAAAATTTATGTGATTCGGCAGGTGAAAGTAATGCTGGACACGGATCTTGCAGATTTATATGGGGTTGAAACAAGAGTGCTAAATCAAGCTGTAAAGAGACACAAAAAAAGATTTCCTGATGATTTTATGTTCCAACTCTCAAAAGATGAATATGAATCTTTGATATCACAATTTGTGACATCAAAAAAAACAGGGCGAGGCGGTGTCAGGAAAATGCCTTACGTGTTTACTGAGCAAGGTGTTGCCATGCTATCCGGTGTTTTGAATAGTGACCGGGCTATTGCTGTTAATATCCTGATAATGCGGACATTTACAAAACTACGGCAGGCACTTTTAGATAATAAAGATTTGAGAAAAGAATTGTCGGAATTAAAGCAGCTTACAGAAGATCGTTTTCGAGTTGTTTTCGAAACACTGGATCAGCTTTTGGCAGTTGAATACAAACCGAAAAAAAAGATTGGTTTTACAGTAAAAGAAAAACAACGTGCCTATGGTAAGAAAACCGGGAAGAAGAAAACACCATGAAGAGCATGTTGAACGATATTCTGGACTTGTCCGCGCGCATAGCGCAGGCGGGTGAATTGAATGTTTATCTGCGCAAACGAGAGTTTGCAGGCAGGAGGCGTTGGCGGCGTAGATTGAAACAATGGGCATAGCAAATAAAAATAAGCTTCCTTCCGGTTGGACCACAGTTAACCTGGGAAAAATAGTAAATATTAAATACGGTAAAGGTTTACCAACAAAGAAGCTCACAGAAAGAGGATACCCTGTTTTTGGTGCAAATGGAATAATAGGTTTTTATACAGATTATCTATATGAAGAAGAACAGGTTTTAATATCTTGTAGGGGCGCATATAGTGGTAAAATCAACTGGTCACCTGCAAAATGCTATATTACAAATAATTCCCTTGTATTAGAAACACCATCTGAAATTAAAGATATAAAAAAATATTTGTTTTATGCACTACAATCTGCTGATAAATCAAAAATAGTAACCGGATCTGCACAACCTCAAGTTACAATTAACAATGTAATAGATCTAATAATTCCATTAGCCCCTCATTATGAACAAAAACTCATTGTAGCAGAGATCGAAAAGCAATTTTCCCGCCTGGATGAAGCTGTTGAAAACCTCAAGCGCGTAAAAGCCAACCTAAAGCGATACAAAGCCTCTGTCCTCAAAGCCGCTGTTGAAGGAACACTTATCAATACTATCACTGAAAATACAAGCTTTTTCGTTGAAAATTGGCAACCAATTGAATCAGCTCTCGTTACCCTGGACCAAGGTTGGAGTCCTAAGTGTGACAGGCTGCAAGCGAATGGACCAGAGTGGGGTGTGATCAAAACGAGTGCAGTTCAGGCTCTACAGTACATAGAGTGGGAAAACAAACGTCTACCTGAATCGATTGAACCAAGACGGCATCTCGAATTGCAAAAAAATGACTTACTTGTTACACGAGCCGGGCCAAGAAAAAGAGTCGGTGTCTGCTGTCTTGTCAGGTCCACAAGGTCAAAGCTCATACTGTGTGATAAGGTCTACAGACTTCGATGCAATCATGAAGTTGCACTACCTGGCTATTTGGAACTGGTACTTAACGCTCCTCAAATTAAGGAATCAATCAATGAACTTAAGACTGGAATTTCGGATAGTGGTGTTAATCTCACACAAAAGAGATTTAAAGCTCTGAGGATTCCGTTACCAAGTGTTGAACTCCAGATACAAATCGAATCAGAAGTTCAACGTTTGTGGTCTATTGCAGATAGCGCCACATTAAGCACAACTGAAGGTAGTGCTCGTTGCCAACGACTAAGACAATCAATCCTTAAAAAAGCTTTTTCAGGGCAACTTTAATTATTGAAAGGTGAAAGATGCTATCCAAATATCCAAAAGGTTCAGAATGGAGAAAATGGGATTTACATATACACTCAATTTATTCAAGAGAGAACCGCGCAAAACTCGAAATTAAAGATATTTTCAATAATGCAATCACTAAGAATGTTGCTGTAATTGCAATCACCGATCATTCTAACGTTGATGGTCTTGATGAAATATGGAGTGTCTGGGAAAATGAAAAGACTGAAAATGGTGATAATATCAAAGATGTTATTACTTTTTTTCCAGGAGTTGAGCTTAAAGCGTCAAGTGGTGAACGAGGTGTTCATTTTCTCGTGGTTTTCCCTCCCTATATCCAACATAGGATAAGTCATATACAAAAGGTTGATAAAGATTTTTTGATAAATTCTTTTCTATCAAAAATTGATTGCGCCAAAAGTGATGTTCAAAATTCAGGTGATGGCAGCTATGATAAAGGATTGTTTCAGATTGCCGTAGATTTAGAAAAAACAGCTCAATTAGCTCATAAGTTAGGTGGATTAATTATAGTTCATAATGGAAACAAGGACCATGGCTTTGATCAAGAGATAGCTCATCCGGCTGACAGTGCTGATGAAAAAGAGCTGTTAAATACCCTTGGCCCATATAAAGAAAAGTTGATGAAGGAATGTGTAGATATCTGTGAGTTCCCAAATTGGAATAGTTATCATCAAAATGAAGCTAAGTTTTATTTGGAGAAATTTAATAAATCGTCAGTTGTCTTTTCTGATTCCCACGATCAATATCTTCTTAATACTACCACCTGGATTAAAGCGGATCCAACTTTTGAAGGCTTCAAACAGATTCTTTTTGAACCAATTGAAAGGGTATGTATCCAAGATCTATCGCCACAGATTGATTTCCCCAAACCTTTTTTCAGCAGAATAATTGCAGATGCTAAGATTATCAATAATGAGAATATCACATTTAATAGTGCTGACATTCCATTAAATCCAAATTTAGTTTCTATTATTGGTGGCCGTGGAACTGGTAAAAGTATTTTGCTTGATTGTTTATATAAAACTTTCCACTCTGGTGAAGAGCGGAATATTGATGATAATATTGTTAATATAAATCCTACTAACTTTAAAGTCGATTATGAAAAATCAGATGGCGAAATTATCCATTATAATTTTTCCGACAAAGAACCTCTGTCTTACTTACATGTCAGACAGGGAGAAATAAAGCAGATTGTTAAAAATCCGGAACAGTTGAGTAAACACATTAAAAACCTATTAAGGATAAGCATTGAAGAAGATGTACCCAAGTACGAATATGATTTGTCGAATTTGCTCGAAAAAATAATAAGCATAAAATCTTGGTTTATAACCACAGACACTGATGGAAATATAATTAATAGTGAAGAATATAATAATAAGCGAATTAAAGAAAATAAATCTTTAATTAAAACAATAACAACAGATAAAAACAAAAAGCTTATCGAGGATTATAAGAAAAACAGTATCAGTATTAATAATAAAGAAATATTAATTAAACGGTTAGAAGAATTACAGTCAACTTCTGAAAATTATAAAGCGGAGATAGAACGTCTGATCAAAGAGATAAATGAATCAGGCCAACTCGTTAGCAGCCTGCCAAATATTGATTTTTCACCACTTGAAACAAGTATTCAGAAATCGCAAGAAAAACTGACAAACGAGATCAATAAACTCAAAGGAAACAATAAAAATATTGTTGAGGAGTTTAAAAACCAAGGGATTGATCAAGATATTAGCGGTTTGTTAACGAAAGTTAATCAATATCAAGGTATTATTGATAAGAGTGTTGATAAAATAAACGAAATAAAGAGAAAAACTGAAGAATTAGAAAAGCGTATTAATAATCGGGTTTTATTCAAAGATAATATTAATTCAGATTTGACACAACAAAAGAAGAATGTTGATAGGGCTTTTACTTCTTTGAAAGAGGGCCCTGAAAATTGGAGCCAGATACAAAAGAGTTTGGTTAAAAATCTACTTAAAGATATCCAGATATATGCTCAAATAAATTTTAACGTGGGAAAATTTTATGATGGACTTTCTGGTTTATTAAATGGTCAGAAATTTAGAAGCACAGCTACTCATACACAATTAGATCGAATAAAAGCTAAGATTAAAGTTGATTCATATGAATCATTTCTAAAATTAATTGGTAATGAAAAAATTATATCTGATAACGAAGGGAAATTAATAAACCTTGATGAGTTCGCTCTTAATGATGATTTTTTTCTTAAGGATGTGGGATTTGACATGTTTGAGTATCTTTACTTATCCCGCTATCGTATTAGATATTTAACAATAAATGCCGTTATTGAATATAAAGGGAAAAAACCTGAAAAGTTATCAGTTGGTCAGAGAGGTACTTTTTACATTTGTATGAAATTGGCAACAGATCCGTTTGGAAGTCCTTTTGTTTTTGATCAACCAGAAGATGACCTTGATAATGAATTTATAATGGAGGACCTCGTACCATTATTTAAGGAAATTAAGAAATATCGACAGGTGATTATTGCAACTCATAATGCAAATCTGGTTGTTAATGCTGATGCAGAACAGGTAATAGTCGCGAACAATACTGATGAGGTTCTTTCATATAGAAGTGGATCTTTGGAACATACAGATAGAAAAACAAAAAAAGGTATTCGTGAAGAAGTCTGCAGGATATTAGAGGGTGGAGAAACAGCTTTTGAAAAAAGGGAGTTAAAATATGGTTTCAGCAAAACAAATATATAAGATGAGCGAATGAATACTTCTGCAATTGTACAAAAATTATGGAACTACTGTAACGTCCTCCGTGATGATGGAATGTCGTATGGCGACTACGTTGAGCAGCTCACATATCTGCTGTTTCTCAAGATGGCAGACGAGCGAACAAAGCTTTACCCGAGCCTGACAGGCAGGCAGACACCGGAAATCGTCCCGAAAAATTATGACTGGCAGAGTTTGATAAAAAAGGATGGTGATGATCTGTTTGATCATTACCGTCATGTTCTGGAAAATCTGGGAAAAGGAAAAGGCCTGCTCGGACTGATCTTTAACAAATCACAAAATAAATTTCAGGACCCTGCAAAACTGCGGCGGTTGATTGTTGATCTTATTGATAAAGAAAACTGGTCAATAATGAGTGCCGACGTTAAGGGCGATGCTTATGAAGGTCTTTTGGAAAAAAATGCTCAGGATACAAAAACAGGGGCAGGCCAATATTTTACACCCCGTCCGCTCATTCGGGCAATTATTGACGTTATCCAGCCCAAGCCTGGCGAAACCATATGCGATCCAGCGTGTGGCACAGGTGGATTCTTCTTGGCCGCGCATGATTATATCGTAAAGCACTATCCCAACATGACCACGGAAGAAAAAAAGAAGCTCAAGGAGAAAACCTTCAAGGGATGGGAGCTGGTACAAAACACTGCACGACTCTGCGCCATGAATCTCATGCTGCATGGTATAACCTCAAACGGAAGTGAATTGCCTCTTGTGGTAGCGGATTCTCTGGCTGCCGACCCCGGCGATCGATTCTATGTAGTTATGACTAACCCACCATTTGGCAAAAAGAGCAGCACAACAATTGTTAATGGTAAGGGCCAGATTTCCAAGGAAAAGGATATCATTGAAAGAGAGGATTTCTGGTCCACAACTTCAAACAAACAGCTCAACTTTGTCCAGCATGTAAAAACTCTGCTTAAACAACATGGCCGTGCTGCAATCGTCGTCCCAGACAATGTGCTTTTCGAAGGCGGGGCCGGAGAAAATATCCGAAGAAAACTTCTTCACGAATGTGAGGTACACACACTTCTCCGCTTGCCGACAGGCCTGTTCTATGCACAGGGCGTAAAAGCAAACGTCCTCTTTTTTGACCGCAAGCCAGCTTCTGAAAAACCCTGGACAAAAAAACTCTGGATATATGATTTGCGAACCAACGTGCATTTTACACTCAAGACAAATCCTTTAAAACGAGAAGACCTGGATGAATTCGTAAAATGCTATAATCCGAAAAACAGAAACAAACGCAAAGAAACATGGACTGAAAACGGTTCAGACGGCCGGTGGCGCGCCTTTGATTATGAAGAACTTATAAATCGAGACAAAGCCAGCCTCGACATTGTCTGGCTCAGGGATAAAAGCCTTGAAGATTCCGAAAACCTGCCTGATCCCGGAATTCTCGCACAAGAAATAGTTGAAGACCTCGAAGCCGCTCTCGAACAGTTCCGTGAAATTGCCGAAGACCTTGGTGAACAGTAAGGAGTCAAAAAATGAAATCGCTGAATCCCAAATACCTTCAAAAGCAGCCAATTACCCATAACCTTCTGCAAACCATCCGCAGAATTGCGGAATAGAGAAAAAGGGGGGTTGAATTTAGGCGTTTGGTTCCTTGGGGGTCTGGCCATAGGAACATATTGATATTGTGAACAAATCATTTAAATATAGCGTCATATAAAGCCTTAAAAGGGTATTTTTGTAAAGAATTTTTGCTAAAATTTGCCGGAGATCGACGCCGATGGTTGCAATGGTTGTTTGGTGAAAGGGTAAAGAATAAGAGGGACAACATGTTACTATTTCAAGGAATCCTATCAGGTCTCTTTGGAGGCATCCTGATGGGTGCAGTTTCTGAAGCGTTTTATCGGTTTGGGATTTTCAAGTCATCCATCTTCATTATTGACGCGTCATTTGTGACGCGTTTTATTAAAAGACGTGCCGATAAAATAAACACTTATCTCTTTGGAATTCCCGTACACCTCATGACGAGTTCTGCCTTTGGCGTTATTTACATGGGCGGGACATATATTCTTAAACTTGATTCTCATTCAACATGGATTCTATGGCCTTACGTCACAATTCTCTGGATTTCCATGCTATTTGCAGCACTCCCTGTAGCCGGACAGGGATTTCTTGGAAGAAAAGGAGGCCGATTCGCCTGGGTTGAACAGCTTTTCCTGCATATAGTATATGGGATTGGACTGTGGTTCTCACTCAACCAAATCTAAGAAATTAAAATAGCCTTTATGGGACTCCTTGATATGTTGGTTAATTACTTTGCAATAAATTTATTTTGTCCCTGGGAATCGGGCCACAGGAACATATTGATATTGTGAACTAATGATTTAAATGTTGCGTCATATAAGGCCTTAAAAGGGTATTTTTGTGATTGGGGATTATACGATGTCCCTTAAATTCCTTTGATAAAGCTTGACAAAGCGTACGCCATGCCGTACTGTTCAGGTGTAATAACTTCCATTAAATCAAAAGGTAAATCATGCCGACAATAGCAGCTACTGAAGCAAGATCAAAGCTTTATCGACTTATTGACGAAGCAGCCTCTTCTCACGAACCGATTATTATAAAGGGAAAGCGGGGCAGCGCTGTACTTATTTCCGAGGATGACTGGCGCGCTATTCAGGAAACCATGTACCTGCTAAATATTCCTGGTATGCGGGAATCAATTCGGGGAGGGTTAGCCACGCCAATCGAGGAATGCACTCAGGAACTTGACTGGTAATGTGGCAAGTAGTTTTCACTAAACATGCTCAAAAAGACGCCAAAAAGCTTTCCGCTGCCGGGCTGCGCCCAAAAGCCGAAAATCTGATTGAAATCTTTCTTAAGAATCCTTGCCAGAACCCCCCACCTTTCGAAAAGTTATTAGGTGATTTATCCGGGGCCTTTTCCCGGCGAATTAACATACAGCACCGGTTAGTCTATCAGGTTCTTGATGACGAAAAAGTGGTTAAAGTCATTAGGATGTGGACTCGTTATGAATGACCAGGCATAACATTTCGCTTACAGTCGGACTTGGCAGAGCCGCCGAACATTTCATTTTGAAGGAGGCGCTTATCATGAGCATGGAAACTTTTCTGAAAGTCAGAAAAATGGGAAAAGAAACAAAAGAAAAAAGAAAAAATGAAGAAATAGATTTTGATTATATGACCGCACCCTGTGGATTGCCGTGTTTCGAATGTTATCTTTATTTGGCACAGTTTGACCAAGGAATGGCCGAAACAATAGCAGGTGTCTTTAATCTTTCACCCGATGAAATCCAATGTAAAGGATGCAGGGCTGAAGAGGGTAAATGTGCCCATCATTCCATGGAATGCAGGGTTTATAA